>CAIXIZ010000330.1 GCA_903919625.1 uncultured Verrucomicrobiota bacterium | reverse complement strand
TTCCCCGTGTCCACCGCCGTCCTCCCACCGCCCAAACGCCCGCTGTCGCTCGGGGTCATTTTCCTGACGCTCTACATCGACCTGGTCGGGTTCTCGATCATCTTCCCGCTCGGGCCCGATCTGCTCAAACATTACCTCGCGTTGGAGGGCAACACGGGCGCGCTCGGCTGGCTGCTCAGTCAGATCGATGCCTTCGCCCACAGCGTCGGCATTGAAAACTACGCGCCGGTGCTCTTCGGCGGCGTGCTCAGCTCGGTCTTTTCCATCCTCCAGTTTGTCTTCGCCCCGTTCTGGGGCGCCGTCAGCGACCGGCGCGGCCGGCGCGGCGTGCTGCTGCTGACCGTGGCCGGCACCGCGGTGGGCTACCTCGTCTGGGCGCTGAGCGGTTCGTTCTGGGTGTTCCTGCTCTCCCGGGTTGTGACCGGCGGGTTTGGGGGCAACCTTTCCGTCGCCACCGCCGCTGTCGCCGATGTGACGACCCGCGAGGAGCGTTCCAAAGCGATGGGGCTGGTGGGCGCCGCATTTGGCCTGGGACTCATCACCGGCCCGATGCTGGGCGCATTCGCGCCGCAGCTCAACATTGCCGTCCATCCGACACTGGCACGTTACGGTTTCAATCCGTTTTCGGTGGCCGCGCTCATCGCCTTTGCCCTCAGCCTCGTCAACCTGGTGTGGATCTGGCGCCGCTTCAACGAAACGCTCACTCCGGCCGCCCGCGCCGAGGCCCGCGAGCCGCGCCTGCGCAATCCCATCTCGGCGATTCTTGGCCTCTCCAACCCCGCGCTGCGCCGGGCGAATCTCGTGGCCTTTGTATTTTCGGTCGCCTTCGTCGCGATGGAATCGTCGCTGACGTTTCTGGCCACCAAGCGCTTTAACTACACGGAGCGGGAGAACGGCCTGTTGCTCGGCTTCCTCGGCCTGTGTGCCATCATCACGCAGGGCTACATCGTGCGGAAAATGCTCAAGACCATGGAGGAAATCCGGGTACTGACCATCGGGCTCGCCTTTTCCGCGATTGGCCTGCTGGGCATCGGCTATGCCGACCGGCTGGCACTGCTGCTGGCCGGGCTGGCGTGCCTCGCCCTAGGTTCCGGCCTGGTCAACCCTTCCACCAGCGGCCTTATCTCACTTTATGCGACGGCCGCCGAACAGGGCCGGGTGCTCGGCATCTTCCGCTCGCTGGGTTCGCTGTCGCGGGCCATCACGCCGATGATTGCAGGCGTGGTGTTCTGGCGGCTGGGCGCGACGAGCGTGTTTGTCGGCGGGGCGGTCATGTCGGTGCTCGCCCTGGGATTAAGCACCACTTTGCCCAAACCGGTGAAATGAACCTGTGCCGACGCTCTTCCTGGCTTCTGGCCCTTGGCGTCGGTCTATTCGCCACCGGCTGCGCCTCGCCCAGATTTGGGCTCAGCCATCGCACCGTCGTGCCGCCGACCCCCACCGTCGTGAATCTCCCGGCTGAGATCATCGGGGGGCAGTTTCTCGTCGTGACCCAATGGGATGCCAGCGGCCCGTGGCGGTTTCTCGTGGACACCGGGTCGACGGTCACGCTCGTGTCCCAGGAATTTGCCCGCCACTATGCCACGGATGAGCCCGCGGGCGACATGGCGGCGGTGCACGTCCGCTCCGCCGACGGCCACAGCGTGCTGCTGCCCGGGGTGCGGGTGAGCCGCATGGCGCTGGGGGCGGTCCGGTTTGAAAATGTGACGGCGCTCGTCTACGACTTCGACGAGCTTTCGGCGCATCTCGGGCGAAAGATCGACGGACTCATCGGGTACACCCTGTTTCGCGACACGGTGCTGACGCTCGATTATCCCCACGCGCAGCTCCGCCTGGCCCCGGCCGCCACGGCACCCGCGCTGACCGGCCGGGTGGTGCCGCTCCTCGGGGACTGGAGCCGCCCGGTGGTCGCCGCCCAACTGGGGGACCGGTCGCTCAATGTCCTGCTCGACTCCGGCAGCGATGGCGGGCTGCGCTACAACCCGGAAAACCGCAACCCGCACTACGCCGTCACGCCGCGCCCCGGCGCGACCGTCGCCTCGCTCACGGGCGACCGGCAGCAGGAAATCGGCCGGCTGGCGGACGACCTCGTCGTGGGCGGGCGCACCTTTGCCCGGCCCATTGTCGAGCTGACCGACCAGCCGTCGGCGATCGGTTCCGAAATCCTGCGGCATTTTCGCGTGACCCTCGATCCCCAGCACGGCTTCGCCAGCTTCGAGCGCGACGGTGATGATCCGGTGGACGGCATACCCCTGCGCAGCGTGGGCGTGAGTTTCCGCCGTTTCCCCGCCTACTGGCGCGTGGTGAGTGTGGTGCCCGGTTCACCGGCTGACGATCCGGTGACCGGCCTGGAAGAGGGGGATCTCGTCACGCGCATCAACGGCGAGCGCGTCGACCAATGGGGGCTCGACCGCTACGAGGCACTGGTGCACACCGCGCCGGTGATCAATTTTACGCTCCTGAACGGCCGGACGGAGACGGTGGACCCCATCCGCACGTTTGAGCTGGTGCCTTGAGCGGGTTCAAAGGAACAGCCGCCCCAACTGGGCGGCGCCAAACAACGCGATGGCGCCACCTGCCACGCGGTTGATCCAGCGCAGGGTTTGCGGCCCGATATGACCACGCAGCCAGCTGGCCGCCCCGCTCCAGAGGAACCACCACACCGCCGAACCGGCAAATACGCCCAGCACGAACTGGGTCACGGTCCAGGGCGTCGCGCCCACCACGCCGGGGCCGAGCGCCGCCACCACCGTGGCAAACGAGAGCAATGTCATGGGATTGGCCAGCGTGAGCACCAGGGTTGAGCCAAAGGCCGCCCGGAGGTTGCGGGCGTGGGCGGGGGACAGGTCGGTCCTGGCCGGCGGGCTGCGCAAGATATGCAGACCCAGCACCACCATGAAAATTCCGCCGCCCGCCTCCAGCACCATGCGGTGGCGCTCGATCACCGCCAGCAACGCCGACCAGGTGAGCACCGCCACGGCGCCACACAGGGCGTCGGCGGTTGCGGCACCCAGCCCGGAGACAAACCCAACCAAACGCCCGTCGGTGAGCGACCGCCGCAGACACAGCAGGGCGATGGGCCCGACCGGGACGGCGATGGAAAAGCCGACAGCTACGCCGGGAAGAAACGTCATGGGCGAAACTCAGCCGGCGGTGCGGCGCAGCAAAAACAGGCCCGCGCCATCATGTCCGCTGTCCCAGGGGCAGCTGAGCAGTTGTTGCTCCAGTTTGAACGGCCCGCCGGCGCGGCTCTCGAAAAACGCCGTGACCACCCGCAGGTTTTCCTCGGAGTCGAGACTGCAGGTCGAATACACCAGCCGCCCGCCCGGCGCGACCAGCCGGGCCGCCGCATGGAGCAACGCGAGCTGCTGGTTCGCATGCTGGCGAAAATCGCCCTCCTGCAGCCGCCATTTCACGTCCACCCGGTGCCGCATCACGCCGGTGTTCGAGCAGGGCGCGTCGAGCAATACGGCATCATACAGCACCGGCAGACGGTGCTCGCGCAGAATGTTTTCCGCGCCCAACACCACGTCGCCCTGCACCAGCGCGACCTCGACCCCGTGGGCGCGGGAGAGGTTTTCCGCCAGCCGGGTGATGCGCTCGCCCGGCAGGTCCAGCGCGACGAGGCGGCCCTGGCCCGCCCCCGTGGTGGGCGGGGTGGCCGCACCGCTTTGACCTGCCAGCATGGCATCTGCAATCAGCAGGCTTTTGCCGCCGGGCGCGGCGCACAGGTCGAGCACGGTCTCCCCTGGCCGGGGAGCCAGCAACCCGACGGCCAGACGGGCCCCAGGATCCTGCAGATAGATTTTCCCGGCGCGCAGGAGGGTCTCCACCTCGTGCCAGTGACCCTGTGGCACTTCAAAAAAATTCTCCCACGCGGTCGGCTTCAGCCAGGCGGGAGGTGAGGATTCGGCCGGTGTGCCGGTCGCGTTCGTCGGGGCGGGCCGCCAGCGCGCATAGACGGGGGCGTTGCCCTGGTTCCATTGCAAGATGGCGCGGGTGTGTTCCGGACCAAATTGGACGAGCCAGCGGGCGACCAACCAGGCCGGGTGCGAATACCAGGCGGCAAGTTCCGTCGCGGTGGCACCTGGGCCGGGCTCAGTTTGCGCGGCAAGCGCGGCGGCGAGCTTGCGGGCGACCGCATTGACGAGCCGGGCTTCCGCGGGGCTGGCAAACGATTTTGTCCGCTCGACCGCGTGGTGGACGATCTGGGCGGTTTTCCCTTCACCCGCGCCCAAGGTGCCGAGCAGCTCGCCGCCGGCCAGGAGCAGGGCCGCCCGCAGCTTGGCCCGGGGCGGACGCTCCATGAGGGGATTTAAGGCGGCCTCAAGGCGGCCCAAATGCCGCACGGCGTCATAGAGCAGATGCTGGCAGTGGGCGCGGCCGGCGCGGCCGAGGCCGGACGGCAGGCTGGCGAGGAGCGCATCGACACGTTCATGCTTTTCCAGCCAGCGGGTGAGCAGGCCCGCGGCGGCCAGCCAGGCATCGTCCGGCGAAGCCGGCGCGTTGGTTTTTGTCATCCTGACACGCTCGGGCCGCAGCGCGCGCTGGCAAGCCTTTGCGGAATGTGGAATGACGGAATTATTAATTCAGAAACCAGGAAGCCAGGAAACGGAAGAGGAAAGGGGATTTCGGAATGGGGAATTTCGATTTCGGACTGCGGAGTGCGGAATGGCGGAGGGCGGATTTGTACAGACCGCTGGCTGCGCATACATCAATCCCGTGAGCTGCCGGAGTATCAGGGACCAGGGGTTTCTAGAGCAGACTCTGCCGGCGGTGTTTGTGGCGGCGCAAATTTCCGCTGCGCGGCCGTGCCGGAGAACCAACCTGGGTCGTCCTTGTCCGTCGCCGTGTTGTCAATGCCACCATCGTCCTTCATATGCTTCCATTCAAAATCAGAGAGCCAGCCAGATAAATCATCTCCATTGATTTCTGGCATTGGTTTAAGCAACGGCCGAAATTTCTCCATGATCAGCGCCGCATTGTCCGCATCCGGTACATGCGGCGGGCGGATTTCGTCGATGGTTAGAGGCAGCCCGGCCGCGCGAATGCGTTCTTTGGCGGCGGCGACCGCTGCCTTGCCGCTGGCGTCAAGCCACCAGAGCCAACCGCCGGCGACCAGCGGCAAGGCGCAGGCAAGGACCAACAAAAGGCGCTTTTTGAGACTCATGGGGGCTGGTGAGCGGAGTTGACCCGCGACTGGCTGGCAAGCCTTTGCGGAAGGGGGCAGAAATGTGGAATGGGGAATGCGGAGGGCGGAATGACGGAGGCCGGAGGGCGGAACTTTAAGGGCGAAGCCAGGAAGCGGAGGGAGAATGAGGAATGCGGAATTTGGAATTTGGATTTCGGAATGCAGAATGCAGAATGCAGAATGCGGAATGCTTCAGGCCTCTGGGCTCTGACATCTGACATCTGACTTCTGACCTCTGGCATCTGGCTTCCGGCCTCTGGCTTCCTTCTTTATTTATTGCGGCAAAGATTTTGGCCTGGGTCAGGTGCCACTCCGCTTGCATCAATCTCCAGGGCGTCGAACCGGGCGTCGACGAGCACCGCCCCTTGTTGCTACTCCGGAATCGTCGGAAATCTTCCGCTGCCTCAACTCCGGTAATCGGCGTTTTCGCTCACGTATTCGTGGGTGAGGTCGCCGCCGAAGACTGTGGCCGTTGCGCTGCCGGCGCCGAGGTCGAGTCCGACTTCCACACAGCGTTCGTGCGGCGGGAAATCCACCGCCGCCGCAAACACCCCGTCCTTGGGCGGCGCACTGACGTAAAGTTCCGCGCCTTTCAGGTGCGCGGCGAGCGCAGCCTCCTTGGCCGGATCAAGCTGGAACTCTCCGCCCGCAAAAATTTCGATGCCGCCCAGACGGGCACGCAGTCGCGACACGTCCAGCCCCGCCGCGTGCGCGCCCACATATTTGCCGACGGCCTGCACCAGCCGGCCCACGTTGGGATCATTGCCCGCGATGGCACACTTGAAGAGCGGAGCATTGACCACGGCTTTGCCGAGCGCGCGTGCCAGCGCGATGTCGGGCGCACCGGTGACGGTCACCCGGATGACGTGCCGCACCCCTTCGCCATTGCGCACCACATCTTCCGCCAGGTCGCGACAGACAGTCGCCAGCGCGGACTCAAAGGCGCCGAGATCCGCGCAAGGCACGCGGCCCGAGGACACGACAGCCACCGTGTCGGAGGTGCTGGTGTCACTGTCGATGGAGATGCTGTTGAAGCTCGGCCCGACCACGCGGGCGAGCATCGCGCGCAACGCGGCTCTCGGCACGGCGACATCGGTCAGGAGATAGACGAGCATGGTGGCGAGGTTGGGCTCGATCATGCCGGCGCCCTTGGCGATGCCGACGATGCTGCCGGCCCCCACCGTCGCCCGGCGGATTTTGGGGTAGAGATCGGTCGTCACAATGCCCTCGGCCGCCGGCAGGATCGAGCCGGGGGCAAGCGCCGCGACCGCCTGCGGCAGCGCCGCGGTCATCTCCGCCACGGGCAAGCCCCAGCCGATGACGCCGGTCGAGCTGGGCAGCACCTGCGTGGGGCTGAGACCCAGCAGCCGGGCGGTCTCCACACAGACCCGCTCGCTGGCCGCCACCCCGCCGGGAGCGCAGACATTCGAGATCTTGTTGTTCACGATGATGGCGCCGAGCGACGGCTCGCCGAGCCGGGCGCGGCCCACGATGACCGGGGCGCCGGGAAACGCGTTGCGCGTGAAGACCGCGGCGAAATCCGGCGTCGGCCGGTCGAGCGCCAGGAGCGTGAGCGTCATCTTCGCCGGCTTGGGCGCCTCGCGGGGCGTGAAATCGAACCGCGCCGTGCCGACGCGAAAACCGGCGGGCAAGGCCCCCTGCGAGGCGAGCCAGGTGCGATGCGCAGAGCGGTGGGCGAACGTGAGATCAGTGCTGGGCACGTCGCGAACTTGCGGCTCTGCGCCGCGGAGTGAAGCAGATTTTTCAGCCGGCCATTTTCCGATGGTTGAAAATAATGATGGAAATGCACCGGACGTCTGGCTTATGCATCGTCTGCACTTTTGCACGTGAGCACCCACTCCAGCCATCATTTCCGTTGCGCGGCCGCCAGCTGCAGGTTCTGACGCGCCATGGACGTTGCCGAAATCACCGCGAAGGCCAGGGTGCTGCTGGAAGCACTGCCTTACATCCAGGATTTCCGCGGTTCGACCTTTGTCGTCAAGTATGGGGGCAGTTTCATGGATGATCCCGACCCGGCGGCCCGCAACCGCATTGCCGGTGATCTCGCGTTTCTGGCCGCCGTGGGCATCAACGTCGTCGTCGTCCATGGCGGCGGCAAGGCCATCA
>CAIXIZ010000329.1 GCA_903919625.1 uncultured Verrucomicrobiota bacterium | reverse complement strand
GAAATTCGTTCAGCGTCATGAATATTTCACCGCGGATTTCAATCACGGCGGGCGGCAGCATCCCGGCAATGGCTCTGAGTTCATGCGGTAGGGTGCGAATCGTCAGGGCGTTGAGCGTGATATCGTCGCCCTCAACGCCATTGCCTCGCGTGACGGCCCGCACCAGCCTGCCCTGCTCGTACGTCAGGCTTACGGCCAGCCCGTCAATTTTGGGTTCGACCACATAGGCCAGATTTTCCCGGCCGAGCAGCCGGATCAGCCGGGCATCAAATTCCCTCAGTTCAGTTTCGGAGTAAGTATTGTCCAGGCTCATCATCCTTTCGCGATGCCGATAGGGCTGAAATCCCGCGGTGCGGTCATCGCCAATTTGCCACGTGGGTGAATTCGCGGCGGCAAACTGCGGAAACGCCCGCTCCAGATCGGTGAGTTCACGTTTTAGGCGGTCGTAGTCCTGGTCCGCAATGGTGGGTGCGGCCTGCCGGTAATAGCGCTCGTCGTGCCGGGCAAGTTCGGCACGGAGTTCAGCAATGCGACTCGGGGCGGCAGGTGACGACATCATGGCGGTATCAGGCGCGCTTGGATGAATTGCCTGGCCGGCGGCGGAAGTTCAACCTCGGAAGCGGCCGGGGGTTCCTCCGCAGGAAAATACTCGACGGACATTTTCACCCTCACCGGCAGGGTCAGATCAGTGGTATCAGCCGTGAGCCGTCTGTCCGTCGGCGGGTTGGTTCCATAATCTGATCCAATGCGGCCAACCGCCGTGACCTCGGCCGTGGGTGATTCCGGCGTCAGCGTCACCATCTGTCCATTGATCCTGAAGCGCTGGGTGGTGGTCAGTCCTGGAGATTCGACCACGATGCGCCGCCAAAGCCCGGCTGGCACCACCCCGGGCAAAGTTTCCGCCGCTCTTGCTGCCGGCAGCACCGCTTCCTGCATAAAACGCCGGAGAGGCCCATAACGACGTCCCTGCAGCTCGAGACCGCTCTCCGCCACCTGGGCCAAATCGAGCGCTTCCAGTCTTCCGGTGAGCAGGATCAGCGGATCCACGAGACGGATGCGCGCCGTGGTGCCACCACTATCGCATACGACCGCCCCTTCGCCCTCTCCGCGCACCTGTAAATTCACAAAATCCGCCTCTGAATCCTGCACCACCATCAACAGCCGGTTAAACGGCCTTTGCGACCCCATCTTCCGCGACCAGTCATCGACGATGCGCCAGTTCACACATTGCAGATTACGGCAGTAGGACTCAAAAAATGCGAATGGTCCCGCAAAGGCATGCCCTTCGATATTTTCGAAGCGGCAATCCGCCGAGTTCCAGGCGTTGATGATCCGGCCTTTTGCCGGGTGGCCGCCCAGGGCAACCGACTGGTCACAAGCGATGTCGCTGACCTGCACCCCCCGGCAATAGGCAAGCAAAACCACCCCCGCGCCCGGATCCGTGGCGGAAATTTGGCTGATTTGTGTGCCCGTGGCACAGCGCAGGTCGATGCCTGATTCCGGGTTGCCTCGGGCCGTATGGGCGAGGTGGAAAGCGCGGATATATCCGCCGGAACAGACTGGATTGTCCAACGGCCGAAAACGCAAGACCGCCCGGTTGGGCGCGGTGGTCTGGTTGACGACGACCCCGCGCGGCAGCGCATCAGCCAGTTCCAGCAGGTGTCCGTTCCTCACCCTGACCACGGTGGTAAAAAACATTTCCTTGGTCTCGCGCGCATCCCATTCGTTGTCCCCCAGCCGCAAACTGACGGGATCTCCAGGGATGAATGCGGCGGCCGAGTCCACCCGAACCGTGTGGTCACCGACCACCAGGTCTTGGTCGATCAGTGCCTGTGCCGTCAGATCCGGGCTGCTTCCGATATAGGAACAGTTATCATCGAGCAGCAGGGTGCAGCCATGCCCGTCGAGCGAAACTCCCGGATCCAGCCGGATCGCCGGACCTTGGCCGGCACCAGGCCGCCGCCGGATCAAATATTTCACCTGCGCAAAATCGACGACTCCGCCATTTTTTGCCGCTGCCGCCACCGCCCGGTTGATGGCCATCGTGTCATCACTGACCCCGTCGCCAGCCGCCCCAAAGTCGCCCACTTGAAAATGGCGCTTGGGCAATTGGGCCCGGTTGCGCATGCCCCGAAATGTCAGCGTCTGCGCCAACCACCCGGCAAGGACGAGCAGCAGGATGAGCCGCCACCAGACACGAGGCCGCCCGATGAGTTGGCAAATGCGGGTCATGGTGCGATGGTCGTCAAATTCTACGCCTTCAGCAAGTTGGGCATGTGAGGCGGCAAGAATATCTAATGTGGTCCGGGTTGATCGGGTGCAAGACTGCCCGGTCAGCTCCCGCTGGCCACGGTTTGGATAAAAATGGTCGGGCTGGTGAGATTCGAACTCACGACCTCTTGCACCCCATGCAAGCGCGCTACCAGGCTACGCTACAGCCCGAACAAGTAAGGGGTCAGCAAGCGCGACGCCGCGATGGGAAGCAAGCGGTAATTTCCATGGTCCAGAACGTTGGTTTGGGCCGCCACGGGTTGCATTGCCTGCCGGCCAATCTGCGCCCGCCGAAACTACTCAGCCGAGGGGTTGCGGGCTTGCCTCCCTGCGTAGTGCTGGCAACCTCGGCACCCTCCGACACGTCACATGGGTGCCGGATCATCGTTATCCATGATTGTCTCGAAAAAACTCCTCCTCACCCTGCTGTCCGTGCTGCTGGTTGGTGTATGCGTTGCCCAGCGGGGTGGCCGGAACCGGGGTTTCGGGGGCGGGTTTGGCGGAGGATTTGGCGGCGGTGGCAGCGGGCCCATCGTCCGGACCGAAGGAGGCGAATTGGTCAATGAAGATACGGTCCGCACGGCGCGGGAGACGGCCGGCCATAGTGTGGATCTGCCGGAATGGAAAAATCCACCCCAATTCGACCTGGATGTGTTCACCTATGCCCGCATCATTTTTCAGTCTCCCGGCCGGGCCAGCATGCTCACCTGGGTCAACGATTATCCCGACGCCGATCTGAATTTATCTTACCGCCTCCATCAGCTGACCGCGCTGAAGGTCAATCCCGATGGTCGCGTGCTCAAGCTGACTGACTCCAAGCTGGGCGACTACCCTCTGCTGATTGCCTCGCAGCCAGGAGGCATGGTCCTGCGCGACGAGGAGGTCGCCGCCCTGCGCAAACATCTCCAGAACGGCGGGATGCTCCTCGTGGATGATTTCTGGGGTGCACGTGAGTGGGACAACTTCGCCAATCAGATGCGCCGCGTCCTGCCTGGCCGGGATTGGAGCGAACTGCCGGTGGAACACCCGCTTTTCCACTGTGTTTTCGACCTGAAGGGCCCGATGTCAAATCTGCAGGTGCCGACGATAAATTTCTGGAATTCAAATTATGATCCGTCCGATCCGCGGTCGCGGGCGACTGTGTCGCGCAATGGGGTGACGGGATCGGAAACCATGCATGTGCGGGCCTGGCTGGATGACAAGGGGCGGATCATGGTGCTTGCGCTGCACAACACCGACACCGGCGACGGCTGGGAACGTGAGGGGGAAAATCAGGTCTATTTCAATATGTTCGCCGAAACTCGTGCTTATCCGCTCGCGATCAACATCATATATTACCTGATGACACACTAGAGCCCTGTCCGATCCGCCTGTCGCCACCGCGCGAAAAGCAGTTCAGCCGGCCCGGATCGAAAGCGCCAACGATGCCGCGAGCAGCAGTTTCTCTGCCGTGAACGGTTTGGGAATCACCCCCCTGGCCAACTTTTTAATTTCGGGCGGCAGTTTGAGAAACAGCTCCGGTGCAAAGTCGCCCATGGCGGCGAACTTGGTCAGCGGGGCCATTTCCGGCGGCAGCCGCAGCCCGACATCTGCGCCGGTCATCACCAGGACGGGCAATCCCGGCAGCAGGCGGGCAAGCTGTTCGACCAGCTTTGCGCCGGACACACCCGGCATGGCAAGGTCGGTGATCACCAGATCCACCCGGCCACCGACCGATTGGATCTGAGAGAGCGCGGCATCGGCCCCGTCGGCGCACATGACCTGATAGCCATCCCGGATCAAAGTCAGGCGAACGATGTCCCGCACGGCGGCCTCATCGTCGACCACCAGCACCATGCGGCCCAGGCCGACCGGCAGCTTGGCCGGCACCGCTGGCTGGACCGTCGCCGCACCGGTCTGCTCGGTATATAACGGCAGAAACACTTTCAGCATCGTCCCGGCCCCGACCCGGCTTGTGACGCGCACAAAGCCGTCATGGCCACGGACAATGCCAAGCACAGTTGACAGACCCAGCCCGCTGCCCTGGCCAAAAGGTTTGGTGGTGAAGAATGGGTCGAAGATCTTGTCAATATGCTCGGGCGCAATGCCATGGCCATGGTCGGCCACGGTCAGGACCGCCTGGCGTCCCGCCTGGGCATCAGGAATCTTTGCCGCTTCCTCCGCGGTAAGCTCGGCCTGCTCGAGCGAGAGCGCCAGCCGGCCGCCTTTCTCCATCGCATCGCTGCCATTGATGGCGAGGTTGATGATGACCTGGCTGAGCTGGGTGCTGTCACCCAAGACCGGGCATTCTCCCGCCGCCGGATGCCAGTCCACCGTGATATTTTTGGGAAACGTCTCCTGGATGATGACCAGGGAATCCCGCACGACTTTGCGCAGATCGATGCGATGCTTCTCGCCGGGCATGCCGCGCGCAAACGAGAGCAACTGGCGGACGATGATGGAGCCACGTCGTGCGCTGGTCTCCAGGGTGGCGAGGAGCATGAGCGCGTTCGTATCCGTCAAAGACGGACGCAACATGGCCGGCACCATCAGGATGGGGGCGAGAATGTTGTTCAGGTCGTGGGCCACCCCGCTGGCGAGCCGGCCCACACTCTCGAGCCGCTGCTGCCGGAGGAGCTGGGCCTGCAGGGTCCGGCGTTCGGAGATGTCCCGCAGGATGGTCAGGTGCAGCCCGGGCAAAATGCCCGCTATGGCGCTGTAATCCACCACGACGGTGCTTCCGTCCTTCCGCCGCAACGGCGTCTCGCCCGTGGTCCGGCCTTGGGTGAGAAACTCGCGCCAGGCGCTGTGCGCCCAGCTGGGATCCGTCGCCGCGAACACCTGCTGCACGCCGAGCGTCACCAGCTCCTCCCGCAGATAGCCAAGCAAACGGCAGGCGGCAGGATTGGCATCCACGTAGCCGCCCGCGTCGTTGGCCAGCAAAATGGCGTCATGCGAGTGGTCGAAGAGGGCCTGCAGCCGGCGCTTGTTCAGGATGAGCGCCGCCTCGGCCTCAATCCGGTCGTGGATGTCGATGCCCGCGCCGATATGGCCGAGAAAATCCCCGTTCTGGGAAAAGCGCGGCACGCCGGTATCCGTAATCCAGCGATATTGCTCCGAGTGGTGACGCAGGCGGTATTCGCGGGCAAAGGGCAGCTGGCGGGCGCAGGCTTCGGCATGGACCCGGTCAAATTCGGCCCGGTCGGCGGGATGGATCCCCTCCACCCAGCCCGTGGCCAGTTCAACCTCCAGCCTGCGGCCGGTGAAAGCGAGCCAGCTTTGGTTCAAATAATGGCAGGCCGGGCCGGGGTCGGCCATCCAGATCAGCACCGGCGCCTGGTCCGCCAGGCTGCGAAAGCGCGCCTCGCTCTCGCGCAGGGCCGCTTCGGCCAGCCGTCGTTCAGTAATGTCCTGCGCGTTAAAAACCACCCGGGTGATCGACCCATCGGGGGCATGCACGGGAGCATAGGTGATGGCAAACCACCGCCCCTGGCCCTGCCGGTCGTGCAACTCCCGGTCGTGTTGGATAATCTGGCCGGCAAAAGCCGCCTTGATGTTCTGCAGCGTGACGACGGCGTATTCCAGGCCCAGCACTTCGACCAGAGTCTGGCCAATGCGCAATTTGCGCCCAAAAACCTCCTCCGCCACCCGGGCCGCCGAACGGTTGAACAGCTCCACCCTCCCGTCGGGTTGCAGCAGCAAAAATGCCTGCCCGGTGGATTCCACGACGGCCTGCAATTCCTGCTCGGAACGGCGCAATTCGTGGGTGCGATGCTCCAGGAGCTCCTGTACCCGCAGCAGGGACTTTTCGCGCCGGGCCATTTCACACAGGCTGCAAAGATAATCCGGGGCATAGGGCCGGCGCAAATGGGCGCTGGCCCCGGCCTGCATGGCCCGCACCGCCAGGGTCGGTTCGCGCTGACCGGTGACGGTAAAAAACGCTGCTTTCGGCCAACGGGCGGTCTGCGCATTCAGCCAGGTCAAATCCACCCCGGGCAGGTCAAGATCGGCCACCACCGCCTCGTAAGTTTCCCCCGAAATCAACGCCTCCGCCTCGGCCGGGCCGGAGGCCCGCTGCACCCGGAAGCCGCTGGCCGCAAAGGCTGATTCAACCGCGACGAGTTCGTCATCCACTTTGGCCAGGAGCAACACGCCCGGCTGGGCGGCCGGCGGGGCGTTATGGATCAGCTGCTCCACCTGTTGCAGAAACAGGCCGGGCTCGGCGGGCAGGCGCATAAACGCATTCGCCCCGAGATCGACCACGATCTCCGCAGTATCCGTTCCCGCATAGGTGGAGGAGGCGACCAGAATCGGCGTGGCATTGAAACTCCGGTAGGCCGGCGAGCGCAGCATCCGGCAAAACCTTACCCCGTCGATATGGGGCAGACCGAGGTCGGTGACCACAAGTGCCGGTTTTTCCATCGCCATCGCCTGAAGTGCCGCTATGACCGCCCCATGGGCGGAAACCCTCAGCCCGCCTCTCTCCAATATCGCACACAGCGGGCGGCGCTGACTTTCATCATCGTTAATGACAACGACCAATGGAGGACGGACAGGGGGAACGGAGGGCATCGGCGATGTGACGCGGGAGAGCCGGATGGGAGACTAACTCCGGCCGGAACGCAAGAGATGCGACAGGTCTTTGGAGCTGGCCGGATGACCGTATTTTCAATTTCCTTGCCGGGCCATGAAGTCGATGGCTCTTCCGTATGAAAATCAAGGCTTCCCTCGAACGCATCCCCGGCGGTCTGATGCTCATCCCCCTGTTGCTCGGGGCGGCGATGAACACGCTCGACCAGGCCCACCTGTCCGGGATTGAGTCCATCCTGCGAACGCTGGGCGCCTCACCGTTGCCCAATGGCCACTTTGAGTTCCTCATGCTTGGGGCCAACCCCGCGCTGAATGTGACCTCATTCACCGCCAGCCTGTTTAAAACCGGGGCACTGACCCTGATCGGGCTTTTTCTCGTCTGCGTCGGCAGCCAGATGTCGGTCAAAATCGGCGCCCGGGCACTTGGCAAAGGGGCGCTACTCACAGGGGCAAAATTTGCGATGGGGATGGGCACGGGTCTCCTGCTCGGCAAGTTGTCCGATCCTTTCCATGGCTTTTGCGGGTTATCCACCCTAGCCGTGGTGGCGGCGATGACCAACGCCAACGGCGGACTCTTCGCCGCGCTGACCGGTCTCGTCGGCAACCGCAGCGATGTCGGCGCGCTCTCGGTGCTTTCACTCGGCAGCGGCCCCTTTTTCGCCCTGCTCGCCCTCGGACTCATGGGGGAGCGCTTCCCTGCGGTGG
>CAIXIZ010000328.1 GCA_903919625.1 uncultured Verrucomicrobiota bacterium | reverse complement strand
GCGAGCCGCGCGTCCAGGCCCTCGTCACCATGTACAACCAGGCCCGCCGGCTGTTCGGCGAATAAGCCGGCCTGACAAACAACTGACAGACTTTTTACGCCGCCATGACAACCTTCGCGCCCCATCCGCCATAATGGCCGGCCCCGACCCGCTCCCCCTGCCCGATCCATCCTGAGATTTGCCCTCCCTTTAATCCTTTTATGAAAACCCACCCACTGATCGCCGTCCTCGCCGCACTGCTGACCCTCGCCCCCTTCGCGCCGGCGGCGACACCGGACAATGCCGCGGTCGCCGCCTCGCTCACCCCGGACGGCGGGCGCATCACTGTCACGGCTTCGGGCACGCCGGCCCCGGTGCCGGTCTTTTTCTCGGCCACCGCCGACACCACCTGGCGGATCAGCACGGATGAAATCGCCGGCGAAACGCACCTCAGCCTCCATGTCGTGCAAGGGCAGCCGGATTCGCTCTCGCTCGGCCTGGTGGGCGACGGCGAGGTCACGGCAGTCACGGGGGCGGGACTGCGCGACTGGTCGGTGCGCCGGGATGCGGCGGGAAGACAGTTTTTGGATTTGCGGTCACTACGCCCGGCCACCCCGGCGGCAGCATCGGCTCCGCTCCCGCCCACGCGGCGCGACCTGAACCTCACCGTGCTCACGCGGCTGGCGAAGCCCGCCGTGCCCGGCAAGGTCACACCCCTGTTGCTGGCTCCCGGCGATGCGGTCGGCTTCGCGTCCAAGGTGACGTTGCAAAGTGACGCGGCGGTGGAGGCGAGGGTCACGCAGGCCACGGGCATGCTCCCCCTCGGCGACGGCAGCGCACCTGGCGCGGTGCTGCAATTTTATGCCACGGGCGAAGGCCGCCTCGAAGTGACACTCGCCCGGCGCGGGGCGACGGCGGCCGATGTCGAGCTGACCGGGGCCCAGCTCACGGGCCGCGTGCAGGAACCGGCCGGCAGCGTGAGTTTTGTTTTGCGGGGCACGCTCAATGTGAAAAAGGCCGGTGCCCGGCTGCGGCTGCTGTCCGGCCAGGCGGCGCTGAGCGAGACGGCGGCGGGCGATGGCTGGCACGTTGAACTCATCACCGCCAGCGACAGCAGTCCGGCCTACGAACTCGTGGCCGAGCGCACGGGCGCCCTGCCGGTGAGCCTGACGTTTGCGGCCATGGCAAATGAAAATGGCGACTGGCATCTGCTCAATTTCCGCATGCCCGCCGGCGCCGTGGTGCCGATCCGGCTGGAAGGCCTGAACGACGGCGTGGAGTTTGACCAGAGCAGCCCGGTGGTCCCGGTCGCCGTCGCCCAGGCCTGGCAGGGTTTTCTGCCGGGCGACGGCACCGCCCTGCTTGCCTGGCGGCACACCCGCAAGGCAGCCGAGGGCACGCTGTTTTTCACCAGCAGCGAACAGACCGACGTGCGCATCGGCGCGGGACTGTTGCGCCAGGCCTCGCTGGTGTCGTTCCGGGTGTTGCAGGGCAAGCTGGCCGAAGTGCGGCTGGCGCTCGACGGGCCGGGGGAGATTCTCGCGGTCGAAGGCGCCACGGTCGCCGGCTGGCAGGTGCTGCCGGGCGAAAAAAACCGCGTCCTGGCGGTGCGGCTCAGCCGGCCGTTTGAGGGCGAGGGACAGCTGGTGGTGCGGAGCCAGGCGACGCTGGGCAATTTCCCGGTGACGGCCACGCCCCTGCGGCTGACGCCCGAAGGGGCGGTCCGGCATTCGGGCTTCGTCCGCGTGGCCAACACGGGCGCGGTGCGGCTGGAGGTGACCAATGTCGAGGGCATGATGCAGCTCGCCCCGGGTCAGTATCCCGGCAATGCGGCGGAAGAGGGCGCGCGGCAGATTTTTGTCTACCGTTTCCCCGCGGCGAGCTATGGGTATCAGGTGGTGGCCGGCCAGATCCTGCCCGAGGTGGGCGTGTCGCAGGTCGTGACCTATGAGCTGGGCGAGACCGACCGCGCCATCAATGCCGAGATCGAGCTCGACGTGCGGGAGGCGCCGCTGCGCGACTGGACGCTGGAAATCCCCGAGGACTACGCGGTCGTCGGGGTGGCGGGCAACGGCGTCGTGGACAATGCGCCCGAAACCCAGACCAAGGACGGGCGGCGCGCGCTCAAGATTCTGTTTGGCCAGCCGGTGCAGGGGCGGATTTTGCTGCGGCTGCGGCTGGAAAAAAACCAGGCCGCCGGCGCCGGCGACTGGACGCTGCCGCCCCTCGTCTATCCCGGAGCCAAGACCGTGCGGGGGCACATCGGCGTGGTCGCGACCGCCGGCTACCGCATCGTGCCGGCGACCACCGGCACGCCCCCGGTGGCGGACGTGAAAAACCTCATTGAAGTGCCGTTGAGCTATTTCCCGTCGCAGGTCGCCGGTTTGCAGCAGGCCTGGCGGCTGCGGGATGCCGACTGGACGGCCGCGCTCCGGGTCGAGGCCCGCGCGCAGAGCGTGCAGGCGGATGTGTTCCATCTGTATTCGCTCAAGGAAGGGGTCGTCTATGGCAGCGTCCTCATCAATTATTTCGTGGTCGGCGCACCCGCGACGGAGTGGCGCCTCGAGGTGCCGGCCGGCGCCGGCAACATCGACATCACCGGCCAGAACGTGCAACGGGGGGCCGACCGGCGCGACGGCAGCCAGATCACGGTGGCGCTGGCCCAGCCGGTGCTCGGCGCGGCGACACTCCTCGTGACATTTGCCGAGCCGATGCCGGCCGTGGGCGGCACGATCCGGCCGGGGGAAGTGCGCCCGCTCGGGGTCCAGAGCGAACGCGGCTACGTGCAAATCGTCAGCCCGTTGCAGGTGAAGTTCTCCACCACCGCCACCGGCCTGCTCAAACTGGAACCGCTCGAGCTGCCGACGGAATTCCGCCTGCTCAGCAATTCGCCGACGCTCGCCGCCTATCAATACACCGGCCGGCCGTTCACGCTGGCAATGAACGTCAACTGGTATGAACCGGCCGAAATGGTGGACCAGGTGGTGGACTTCGCCAAACTGACCAGCCAGGTCGCCGGCGACGGACAGGTGAAGACCGTGGCGCAGTTTTTTGTGAAAACCCGCGGCCGCAAGGCGCTCCGCCTCACCCTGCCCCCCGGCGTCAGGCTCTGGGACACCGCGGTGGACAACGAGGCCGTGAACGCCCGTTCCGATGGCGCCCAGACGCTGGTGCCGCTGCCCGCCCGGCTCAATCCCAACGAGCCGGTGCTGGTCACGCTCCGCCTCGGCCAGGCCGCCGCCGGCGGGGAGCGCGTCAGCCTGCGCGCGCCGTTGCTCACCGAAGCGCCCATGATGATTGGCGACTGGACGGTCACGGGCGACGCCGGCCGGCTGCTCGTGCCGCACGGCGGCAATGCGACCCTCGTCCGTCCGACGCTGACCGAGACGGGTTTGGAATGGCTCTCGGCCCACCAGCCGGAGAACACCGGGACCCTGCTGCTGCTGGTCGCGCTGACCGCCATGCTGTTGCGCGCCCGCCAGGGCTGGCGGTTGCCGGCCGGGCTGCTCATCGGCGGCATCGCATTTTGACTCGCGGCCGGTCTGGCCGCGACGGCGCTGCGCGAGCGGCAGCCGAATCTGCAGCAACTGACCTACGCCGCATCAGTCGTGCCCAAGGGCGAGGAGATCACCATCCAGCTCGACAACGTGATCTGGTGGCACGCGATGGTCTCCTGGTGGGGCGTCGCCGCGATGGCGGCGGGCGTGGTGGCCGCGGGGGTGGCAGGCTTGCGCGGGTTTTTTGGCACCGAAAAACCCGGCGTGTTGCCCGCCGCCGCCGCCTTGTTGCTGGGCACCGGCATCCTCGCCCAGCGGGGCGGAGCGGTAGGCTTTTTCTGGGGGGTGGCCGGGGTGGTCGCCCTGCTCCTCTGGCTGCCGGGCCTGTTCCGCTGGCAGGGGCGGCTCCGCGCCTGGTGGAGCCAGCGCCGCGCGACGAAAACCCTTCCGGCCGCGGGCGCCGGCCCGGCGACGGCGGTGTCGTTGCTGCTGTTCGCCGGTTGCGTCGGTCTGGCCCTTGGCTCCGGTCCGCTGGCCCGGGCGCAAACCGGGCTGGCCGCGGCCGATGGCACCCGGCCGGCGCAAGCCATGGTGCAGACCTGGAAAATCCACGACAACCGGCTCTATGCCGAAGTGGAGCTGACGGTGCGCGGGGTGGCCGGGGAAAGCTACCTGTTGCTGCGCCCACCGGCCGTGCTGACCGATTTTCAGGGCGATGGCCTGCGCGTCGGCAAGGTTGAGCGCGACGGCCAGACGGCCTATTATGTCGCGCCGGAAAAGGACGGCACCCTGACCGCCCGCGCCAAATACGAAATGCCCGTCGCGAATCTGGCCCAAGGCCTGACGCTGCCCACCGGACCGGCGGCGGTCCAACGTGTCACCGTCGATCTCGACCAGGGTGGCTGGGAATTTGCCTCGCCGCTGGCGGTCAGCGTGCAGCCGGCTGCCGGACTCGACAGCACCCACAGCGGCGCGACGCTGGTCTTGGGCGCAGCCGGCTCACCCGTGATCACGTTGCAGCCCAAACATCGCGACCTGGCGGCGGAGAAAACCCAGTTTGTCGTCGAGTCCGCCAATCTCTATCTGCCCGGCCCCGGGGTGGTAAACGGCCTGGCGCGGATCACGGTGCGCCCGAAACAGGGCCGCGTTTCCGAGCTGGACCTCGAGGTGCCGGAAGGTTTCACCGTGGGCGATGTCGGCCGCGGCCCGGTCGGAGAATGGCGGTTTGACCCGGTGAAACGCCGGCTGCACCTCGCCATCGCGCCGGCGCAGTCGGGCGGTTTTCGGTTCGACATCGAGACCCAGCTGGCCACCGCGGCGCTGCCCGTGGAGCTCACGCTCCGGCCCCTGCGGGTCACCGGGGCGGACAGCGAGGGCGGGATGATCGCGCTCGGCTTCGGCGGCGATGCCCAGCCGGAAAGTGTCCGGCCCACCGGGCTGTCGGCGGTCAATGCCGGGGATTTTGACCAGAGCCTGCTGCCCCGCTCCCCGCAGGGCCAGCCGCTCGCCGTGCTGCAGAATGTGTACCGCTACGGACAGGAGGAAGGGTCGGTCGCCCTCAAAGTCACGTCGGTCGCCCCCGAGGTGCGGGTGGCGACCCGGCAGGTGTTCTCGCTCGGCGACGACCGGCTCGTGCTGGCGGCGGACCTGAATGTGTCCATCACGCGAGTCGGCCTGTTCAAGCTGAGCTTTGTGCTGCCGGACGGCCTCGAGGTCGAAGCCTTGAGCGGCCCATCGCTCAGCCATTGGACCGAGGCGACCGAGGAGGGCAAACGTATCATCACGCTGCACCTGAACGGCCGCACGATCGGCGACCAGACCTTTGCGCTCACGCTGACGGGCGCGGCCCCGCCGCCGCAGGCCGCCTGGACGGTGCCGAAGCTTCTGCTGCGCGAGGCCACGCGCCAGACCGGGGAGCTGTTTCTCGTGCCGGAAAAGGCCTGCGCCTGCGCGCCGCCGACCGGGCCAATGTCTCCCAGCTCGACCCGCGCGCCGCCGGCGACACGCGTCCCGGCACGCTGGCGTTCCGACTGCTGCAGGAGGACTGGTCGCTCAAGCTCGCTGTCGAGGCGCTGGAACCCTGGGTCACGGTGACGGCGCTGCAGGAAGTGACCTTGCGCGAAGGGCAGACGCTCACCCGCCTCAGCCTCCGCTACAAGGTGGAGAACGCCGCGGTCAAACAAATCCGCCTCCGCCTGCCCGGACTCGGCGAAGACGAGATCCGGACGGTCCACGCCACCGGCTCGGCCGTGAGCGATTTCGTCAAGCTCACGGGCGCGGCCGATGAGTGGGAGTTGCGATTCCAACGGGGCATCGCGGGTGAAACCGATGTGCTGATCGAGTTCCAGGGTCCGGCCGCCGACGCCGCCAAGCCCGAGCCGGTGACGACCCCGGTGTTCACCGGCAGCCGGCAGACCACCCTGTTTGTCGCCGTGCGCGCCAGCGGGCGGCTGGAGCTGGACGCGGGCGCCCTGCCCCGCGGCTGGCAACGCGCCGATTGGAGCGGCGTGCCGGCGAATTTGCAGGATCGCGGCGACCGCAGCGTGCCCGCCTTGTGCTTCAAGGTGGCGGAGCCCGAGGGGCCGCTCACCGTCACCGTCAGCAGCCATAACGTCGCCGCCGCGCTCAAGCTGCGGGTGACCGGTGCGGATCTTGCCACGGTGCTCTCCCCGGCCGGCTCGTTCCTCACCACGGTCGAGCTGCGGCTGGAGCTGGTCGAAAAGAGCACGCTCAAGATCCGGCTCCCGGAAGGCGCGCGGCTGTTCAGCACCTTCGTCAACGGGGAGAGCGTCTCCATCGTCCGTGAAGGCGCGGCGTATCTTTTCTATGTTTCACCCAGCTCCGACACCGCGCACACCTCCGTCGTCCGGCTGGTCTATACGACGCCCGCCCGGCCCGAGGCAAAAGTTGAACTGCTCGGTCCCAGCCTCGACGGAGTGCCATTGGAAAATGTGGCCTGGCACGTCACCCTGCCGCCTGGCTATCAGCTGGTCGGTTATACGGGTGGCCTCCAGTTGCAGGATTCGGCCTACTCGTCCGAATCTTTCGGTTCCCTGAGTGTGCAGAGTTACGAATCGGGTGTGCGCAACGCCCGAAACACCGAGGCGAAAAAAGCCACCGAGCTGCTGCGTCAGGCCAGCGGTTACCTGCAGCACGGGGACCAGCAGCAGGCCGGCGAGGCGCTCTCCCGCGTTTCCAAGGCCGGCGCGCTGGACGCCGCCTCCAATGAGGATGCCCGAGTGCAGCTCCGCACGCTCCGGACCGACCAGGCCGTGCTTGGCCTCAACACCCGCCGCCAGCGCGTCTATCTCGACAACAGCGGCGACGGCACGGTGCGCAACACCCAGCTCGAGCAGGCGGCCAGCCTCAACCCGCTGATGAAAGGCCAGACCAATTATGACCCTACGCAGCGGGATCAGCTCCTCATGGGCAACACCGCCGAGGAAAACTCCGCCCTGCGCAGCATCGCCGGACGCCTGGTGGACCAGCAGCTCGCCGCCGAGCCCGCGCCCAGCGCGCTCGATGTGACGCTCGCCGAGCGGGGCCGGGTGCTGACCTTCACCCGCTCGCTCCAGGTGGACGGAACCGCCCCATTGGTGCTCAATCTGGACGTCAGCCTGATCCGCCGCACCCGCACCGGCGTACTCGTCCTCGTGCTCGCCGCCGCCGCCATCATCGGCACCCTCGCCTTCCCGCGCCGCCAGCCGGCCGCGTAAGCGGTCACGGGACGGTTTTATTCCGCTCGCGATGCCGCACCCGGACGCTATCTTGCTGCGGCATGAGCATGGAATTTGGCTGGTGGCAGAGCGACCCGGAAACGGGAAAATATCAGGTCTGCGTGAACGTCCACGGCGGCAACATCAAGTGGACGCGCAAGCAGGGCCACCATACTTCGTGGGAGACCTATGGCCCGCCCACCCAGGACGACTGGGACAAACTCCTGTCCGAGGCCGCGCGCCGTGTCCCCCGCCGTCTGCTTTCACCCAAGCAGTTCGCCGACATCGAGCGCCAGCGGCCGCGCTGAGTGCGTCATGTTGGGTCAATGCCAACCGCCCGACCCACCGCCTGGTTGTAGGCCAGCTCGCTGAGCTGGCTCCGGCCCGACCGCGCCGTCCGCACCGTGCCCGCGACCCCGACATCAAAGCTCCTTCAGAAAGGTGAGTTCGCCAGCACCATCGGCCACAGATAGGCAAAGGCCCGGGAAAATTCCCGCGGCCGCTCCGCCAGCGCCCGGGTCACCTCGCCGGGGGTGAGCCATTCCCCGCGTTCGACCTCCGTCGGGTGCAGGGTGAACGGGCCGTCGCCGCGGGCAGTGTAGATCCAGGCAAACTCCCAGCCCGTTTCCCGGCGGGGCAGCAGTTTCAGCTGCCGGGTGAGCCGCGTCGCCGGCGTCACCGTCAGGCCGATCTCTTCGCCAAGCTCCCGCACCGCCGCCAGGTCGTAGTCCTCACCCGCATCGAGGTGGCCGGAGCAGGATGAGTTCCAGCAGCCGGGCGAGGTGTCCTTGAGCTGGGAACGCTGCTGCAAAAACACCCGTCCGTCCGCGCCCACCACCAGCACATGGACGGCGCGGTGAAACAACCGGCGGGTGTGGACTTCGGCCCGCGTGGCCTGGCCGATCACCTCGTCGCGGTCATTGACCACGTCGAAAATTTCGTCGTCGCGCTGCGCAGGCGGTGGGGCGGAACCGGGGGAGCTCATGCTTTTGTTGTCGCGTCAAGGACACCGGGCCGTTTGGTCGGTGCAAATTATTTCAACCATTCATGCCGAAAATTGACATCAACAAGGTCGCCGAGATTCTGAAAAAGAATCAGGTCGCCCCCGCCCTGCTCCGCCAAATCGTCGAGGAGATGAACCTCGCCGCCCAGCCCGAATCGGGCGAGGAGGCGCCCCCACCGGTCAAAAAGCAGTTTGTGCTCCTCGTCTCCGACCCCGAAGGCCGGCTGCCGGCGGACGACTTTGCCGGGTGGGCGCTGCAAATCCCGGAAAGCGAGAGCCCCGCCACGGCGCTGGAGCGGGTCTGTCGCGCCGCCTATGAGTTCAACACCACCAAAAAGGGCCGCCTGCTTCCCGTCAAAACCATCGGGGAAGCCATTGAAAACGTCCCCGCCAAGCATTTTAAGGAGGCCGATCTCTGGGTGAAAAATAAAACCCCGGTGCTCATTGTGAAGACCAACAACCAGCTCCCCACCGACGAGGCCAAAGGCCGGGACGCCCGGCGCCACCGGCTGGAGTAGGCGTTTAAACCATGCGAGCCCCGCTGCTACCCCTGCTTCCGGCCAAATTTCGCCGCCCACTGAAGCTCGCATTGTTCGCCGCCGCCTTGGTGCTGGTGGGATTCGTTGGCCGTCCGGTTGTTTTTCTCGCCTCCGTCTGGTGGCATGATCCGTCCGCCCCGCTGCCACCCCCTGCCCCCGGACATGGCGATTTTGGCCGCCTCAGCTCCGCGATTCCCGCCGAGGTCATCCCCGTCGACGCCGACCCCGCCAAGGCCGAGCTGCAGCTCGCGGCCCTGGTTCAACGCGCCGGACGCGAGGGCCGGCACATCGCCATCAGTGGCGCGACCCATTCCATGGGCGGACACACCCTCCTGCCGGACGCGCTCGAGCTCGACATGCTCCCCTTTAACCGGCTCACCCTCGATGCCGGGCACCGCCTGCTCACCGTGGGCGCGGG
>CAIXIZ010000327.1 GCA_903919625.1 uncultured Verrucomicrobiota bacterium | reverse complement strand
CTGCGCGGCCTTGCGCACGGCCGCGGGCAGCATCGTCTCAATCACCCCGTCGAGCGGCGCGGCGTAGTAGGCGGCCATCCAGCGGGCCAGACCCAGCAGATCCGGCGGCAGCGCGGGGAATGGATACACCACCGCGGCCAGCGGCTTGAGCCTGTCCGGCGGAAAATCCTTGGGCAGGCCAAACTCGCCGACCAGCCCAAGGGTGAACTGGCCGCGAACCGGCATGCGCACCAGCGAACCGACGGCCACCGACGCACGCAGCGCCTCCGGCACCCGATAGTGCAGGAGCTTGTCGAAACCCGCGAGGGGATGCACGCCGACGGTCATGCGCGCGTTGATGCCGTGCCCGGACGCGGCGTGCAAGTATTCCGCACCGGCACGGGCAGGGTTGACAGCCGGTGCCGCGCCGCCGAAGTTTCCCCCGTGAGCACCGAAGCGGCCCGCGAAAAATTCAAAAAACACCTTGCCGGCAGGCGGCTGCGCGTCACCAGCCAGCGTCTTGCCATCCTGGAGGCGGCGCTGGCGCAAACGGAACATTTCACCGCCGAGGATCTGCTGGCCCACGCGCGCGTCCTCGACGACTCGGTGTCCCGGGCCACTGTCTACCGGACCCTGCCCATCATGACCGAAAGCGCGCTGCTCCGCGCCGTGGACATCGGCACCGGGGAGAAATATTACCGGCCGGCCCAGCCCGGCAACGGCACGCAGGTTGCTCAGGTCATCTGTGTGGACTGCGACCGCATCTCCGAGATCAGCGCCCCGTTCATGGAATGGTATGGCAGCACCGTCTCGGCCAAGCTCAACCTTACCCCGGTTTCGCAACGCCTGCAGGTCAGCGCCCGTTGCAACCGCCTCCGCGACGCCGGCTCCTGCCCGCACCGCAACTGATTTATCTCATGGCCCGCAAAACCGACCCAGCCTTTGAAATCACCTTCTATGAGTCTGTGCTCCGGCGCGACCCGCGCTATGCCGATGTCGTTGAGATTCTCGGCGGCCTTTACACCAAGACCGGCCGCATCGCCGACGGCCTGCGCATGGATCGCAAGCTGGTGCGGCTCCGGCCCGGCAATGCCACCGCCCATTACAACCTCGCGTGCAGCCTCGCCCTCGTGAAGCGCAAGGCCGAGGCGCTCCGTGCCCTGCACCGGGCCATCGAACTCGGTTACGACGACCACAAATGGCTGGAGGAGGACCCTGATCTGGAAGGACTGAAGCAATCGCCCGCGTTCCTGTCGCTGCTGCAGAAACTCAAGGCTTAAGGCCCGCTCATGCCTGCCCTGCTTGACTACGAACCGTTCGTCCTCGCCCCGCGCCGGGAAGCGCCGGTTCTCTCGCCCATTCAGGAAGAGGTCCTGGCGCTCAAGCGCCGGCGCAACGCGGTCATCCTGGCCCACAACTATCAGGCCGAGGCCATCCAGCAGGTGGCAGACTTTGTCGGCGACTCCCTCGGCCTGTCTTATCAGGCGCAGGCGGCGGCCGCCGATGTAATTTTGTTCTGCGGAGTCCATTTCATGGCGGAGACCGCGAAGATCGTAAATCCGGGCCGTACCGTCCTGCTGCCCGACCTCGCCGCGGGGTGCTCGCTCTCCGACTCCTGCCCGGCCGAACGCCTCGCCGCCTACCGCGCCGCGTATCCGGAGATCTATGTGGTCGCATACATCAACTGCTCCGCCGGCGTCAAAGCGCTCAGCGATGTGATTTGCACCAGCGGGAATGCCGTCAAAATTGTCCGCCGCGTCCCCACCGACCGTGAAATCCTGTTCGTCCCGGACCAAAACCTTGGCCAGTGGGTCGCCACGCAGACCGGACGTCCGATGCAGCTGTGGCCGGGCAGCTGTTACGCCCATGTCCAGTTTACGGTGAAGGCGTTGGAAAAGGTCCGCGCCAGATTTCCCCACGCCCCGGTGGTCGCGCACCCGGAATGCGTGCAGGCCGTCGCGACCTGGCCGACGAGGT
>CAIXIZ010000326.1 GCA_903919625.1 uncultured Verrucomicrobiota bacterium | reverse complement strand
GGGGGAGGCGTTTTCGGGCGGATAACACGGGACGGGCGGAGGGCGCACATACCGTGCCGCCTGGCACCACGCCGGCGAAGCAACATTGCCAAACGCGGGCCGACCACGTTGCCTTGCACGCAACCGCACTGCCGTGTCCACCGCTCCCGCGCCCAGCTTCACCGAATCCGCCGACCCGCGCGCCGACCGCGCGCTGCACCGGGTCTTTGCCATCGTGGGCAACACCGCCGATCCCGACGAGGCCTTACAGGACATTTTGGCGGTGGCGGTCGAGACCTTTGGCGCGATCTCCGGCTCCATCGCATTGCTCAATCCTGACTCCGGCCGCTTGGAAATCGAGGTGCAGCAGGGGCTCCCCGAAGATTACGAAAACGTGGCGCTCCGCCTCGGCCAGGGCGTGACCGGCTGGGTCGCGTTTCACGGCCGCGCGCAGCTCGTCCCGGACGTCGCCGCCGATCCGCGTTACGTCCGGCTGCGCGAAGACGTGCGCAGTGAGATGACCGTCCCGCTGGCGGAATCGGGCGGACAGGTGCTCGGCATCATCAATCTCGACAGCGATCAGCTCGGTGGTTTCAACGCGGCCGATCTGGCCTTGCTGGTCCGTCTGGCCGAGGCGGCGGCCGCAGTCATGGGCTGTCTCTGGCAGCTCCGTCATCTCGGCGGCAAAGCCCGCCAGCTCGAAAGTCTCATCACTATCGGCCAGTCGCTTGTCACCAAGCTCGCGCCCCAGGAGCTGTTTGACACCATCACCCGCGATGCGCGGCAGATTTTGAATGTCCGCGTCTGCGCCTGCTATCTGCATGACAGCGCGCGCGCCACCATCCGGCTGGCGTCCCTGGCTAGCCCGGAACCGTCCGCGCCAGGCGCGGACGGTGGCACCACCACCGCCCTCGCCCCCATGGGCGATCTCCCGCTGGATTCCTGCTTCGTCGCGTCGGTCGTCCACACGCGCCGGCCGGTGGAATTTGCCAATGTCCAGGCGCCCGAATTCCGCGACGTGATCGATCTCCCGCGCGACCCCGCGCTCTGTTCGCTGCTGGCCGCGCCCATGCTCGCCGGCACCGAGGTCATCGGGGTGCTGGCGGTGTTCACCGACCACATCCACCGGTTTAATAATGACGAGAAACGGCTGCTCGGTGCGCTCGCCAGCCTGGGAGCCGTGGCGCTGCAGAACGCCCGCCTGTATGCCCGCGTGTTCCAGAGCGAGGAGTCGCTCCGGAAGAACGAGCAGCTCACCACGCTCGGCCTGCTGGCCGCCGAGATCGCCCATGAGATCCGCAATCCGCTCACGGTCATCAAGCTCCTCTTCGGTTACCTGCACCTGGACTTTCCCGAAGGCGACCCGCGTCGCACCGACGTGCGGCTCATCGGCGAAAAGCTCGACCAGCTGGAGGCCATCGTCACGCGGGTCCTCTCCTTTGGCAAAACGCCGTCGAGCCTGCACGCCCGCTGGTCGGTTGCCGACATCGTTGACGACACCGTCGTGCTCATCCGGCTCAAGCTCGCGCAGGCCAAGGTCCGGCTCAACTTCATCCCGCCGACGCGTCAGCTCCTGGTGGACGCGCACAAGGCGCAGCTCCAGCAGGTCCTGATCAACCTTCTCCTCAATGCCATGCAGGCGATGCCCGAGGGCGGGGTCATCACGGTGACCGCCAGCGCCGAGGAAGGCGACAGCGCGCACCATGTCATCATAGATGTCACTGACACTGGCACCGGCATCCCGGAAAACATCCGCGACCGCATATTTGACAGTTTCCTTTCCGGCCGTCCCGACGGCACCGGTCTTGGCCTCGCCATCGCCAAGCGCATCCTCGCCAGCCATAACGGCGACATCGCGCTCCTCCACACCTCCCCAGTGGGCACCACGCTCCGCCTGCGCCTGCCGCTGGCGAAGGGATGAGCAAAATCTGGATTCTGTCCCGGCCACGCTGCGCTGAGATTTGAGTTTACCCGGCCAGTGCAGTCGTGGCTGTCTTGGGTGACCGGAGCGACGCGGCGGACAACTGAAAATCACCGGAGAGTCAGCTTGCCACGGGCCGTCCCCCGTTCCACCTTTCCGACATGCCTGCCACGGTGTTTTCGCTGAAAAAAATGTCGCGCCCAGACAAGCTGCGCGCCATGGAAGCGCTCTGGGTTGATCTTTCGCAGGATGACGCGGCGGTCAAATCACCCGCGTGGCACCTTGCTACGCTGAAGGAAACCGAGCGAATTGTCGCGGCCGGCCGGGCGAAGTTTTCCGACTGGACGGAGGCCAAGCAACGCCTCCGGCGCAAAACGGCCCGCGCCAGATCGTGAACCTCCGTCTTCTTAGCCTCGCCGAGACCGACCTACTGGACGGGTTTTGGTTTTACGAGCGGCAGTCGCCCGGGGTCGGCGCGTATTTTTTTGACTCCCTGTCAGCAGACATTGAGTCGTTGCGATTGCATGCCGGCATTCACCGTCAGCTGGCCGGATTTTTCCGCCTGCTCTCCCGCCGGTTTCCTTACGCGGTTTATTACCGCATTGCCGGCAATGAAGTGCAGATCTGGCGGGTGCTCGATTGTCGCCGCGATCCGCACTGGATTCAGCGGCAATTGCACCCATCCTGACCTCCCATGCTCCGCGCCTTCCAATGGGATCTTGCCCGCCAGGTCGAACGCCTCGGCTGGCTCATCGCGCAGCTTCCGCGCTACGCCGCGTGGGGCTATGAAGAGCTTTATCTCCATCTGGAGGACGCCGTCGCCTATCCCAGTCTGCCCGGAGTCGCGCGGGCTGACGCCTATGCGTATCGCGAGCTGGAACAACTGGTCGCCGCCGCCACGCGGGCCGGCATCAAGGTCGTGCCCATCGCCAATCTCCTGGGGCACACGCAATACCTCATCAAGACCCCCGCGCTGCGCGATCTCAACGAATTGCGCGCCGCCGACGGTTCGCCGTTGGGGCGCGGCCAGATTTGCCCGCTCCATCCGCGAGCGTTGGAAGTCGCCGAAAAACTTTTGCGCGACCTGGCGCCATTTTGCACGGCTGGCAAAGTCCATGTCGGTCTCGACGAGTCATTTCATCTCGCCCACTGTCCGCGCTGCCGGGCCGAGGTCGCGCAAAAGGGACTGGCCGCGCATTTCGCGGGTTATGTCAGCCGCCTGCATGCGCTCACGGCGCGCCATGGCCTGCGGATGGGGATGTGGGCCGACCTGCTGGCGTTCATCCCGCAGGCGATCCCGATGCTGCCGGCCGGAATTGCCGCGTACGACTGGTATTATTATCCGTTTGGGCGCAAACCGCGGGTCGAGCTGTTCAACTTCAAGGAATGCGATCTTGCCCCGGCGCTGCGGAAGCAGGGCATCGAATATTGGGGCTGTCCCATGAACGGGGCGTTCCGCCATGAGCCATTGCCAGTTTTCGGTGAACGGCTGGCCAACATCGTCTCATGGTGGCAACGCTGCCAAAAAACTCACGCTGCCGGGATGCTTATCACCTCATGGGAACCGTCGCGTCTCGCGCAAGAAATGACCACGGTGGTGGATGCGGCCGCCGCCAGCCTCTGGCTCAGCCCGGAAACCGCCGACGCCACGACCATGCTGGCCCACGGCTTTGCCCGGGTGTTCGACCTGGGCAAGGCCAGCGCGCTGAGCACCGCCCGAACCGCACTCCGTTGCGACGAGCATGCCTGCACCGGCTATGCGCGATGGGAAATCAATGACCGGTGGGACGGCGGTGCCTCGCCCAACGAAAATATCGCCCGGTATACGCAGAGCGCCCGATTTTATGCCCGGCTCGGCAAGCAAAAGCTACCGCCGCCCTTTGCCGCCAGCGCGGCGTTCCTCCGCTACCTCGCCATGCGCGATGTTTTTGTGCGCGAAACCGCGCGCAACATTTTCCGGCTCCGCCGCCTGCTCAACCGGCCGGCCCCGCCCGGTTCCAGCGCCGTCGCCGGCACCAAATCCGCCTTGGCCCCAAAAGACAGTGTCACGTATTACGTGACACTTTTGCAGGCGGGGGCGGCGGCGTTTGCGGCGGAAATCCGCCGGGGGCGGGCCGCGGCGCGGGCCATGTGGCGGCGGACGCGCGACCCGCGCACCCCGTCGCCGAACGAACTGGGCCTCGCCCATGACTTGGACCGGCTGCAGGCGTGGCGCAAAGACTGGCTCAGGGCGATGCTCCGTTGCCCGGAACTCGTATATATGAAAACGCCGTTCTGCGGGCACTGGCAGCTCAGTTTCACCGTCCATAATGTTTCGCCCGCCTTGCAGCAGGTGGTGGTCGAACAACAGCTGCCCGATGGCATCTGGCACAAACTCGGCGCGCGTTTTGCCATTGAGTTTCGCGCCGCGGCCGCGCGACCGCGGGCCAATGTGCGCCGCGAGTTTTCCGTCCCCGTGGACAATCCTCTCGATTCTTTGCGCATTGCCGTGCGCGGCTTGGGGCGCATCGGCATAGAGAATGTCACGCTGACCGACGGAGTGGTGACCCTGCGCCCACGCGGTCGGCGCCGTTTTTCCCTTGGCCGCCCCGCGCCGCGACAAGGCTGGCCAGAATTTACCTTGAGGAAAAACGCGGATGAGCGGGTGCTGAAATACGCCGCACCCGGATAGGCAGGGTGTCCGCATGCTGCCTTGGTTGCGATGCAGCCGGCCTCGTTGAGGCCCCCAGCTACAACGGGCGCCTGCAGCAGGTGGAACCGGTTGTCCCCAACCGGTTCAGCGCCGGGGACAGCGATCCCAGCTACAACGGGCGCTTGCAGTAGGTGGAACCGGTTGTCCCCAACCGGTTCAGCGCGTTGGGGACAACACGCTCCACCTTGATCTCGGCAACCGGGGTCAGTATCCCGCCTGCAGTTTCCTGACGGCGAATTTGCGCAAATATTTCAAGGCGATCTCAAAATCGTGGGGCAGGGGGGCGGTGAGCGTCAGCGGTTCGCCGGTCGCGGGGTGTTTCACGACCAGCTCGGTCGCATGCAGCGCGAGCCGGCGGATGAGCGGCTGCTCGTCATCACGGCCCTTATAGCCGCGCTTCAGGCCCGACAGCTTGAGCTCGATCTCCGGCTCGCCGTAGAGCAGGTCATTGAGCACCGGCGCACCCGACGCGGCCAGATGGACCCGCACCTGGTGCATGCGGCTGGTGAGCGGACAGCATTCCACCCAGGCAAAGCGCCCGAAATTTTCCAGGACACGGATTTCGGTCGTGGCCGGCCGGCCGCCCCGTTTTTCGAAGACGTGCATCCGCCCCTTCTGGTGTTCGTCGTCCGCGATGCCCAGCTCGACGGTGAACGTTTCCGGCAGCGCCCCGGCCGGGGTGCGCACGGGCACCAGCACCTTGTCCCATTGCTCAGGGGGCAGCACGGCGACGAGCGCATGGTATTTTTTCCGGGCGGTTTTGCCCTGAAACTGCCCGCTGAGAAAATCGAGGGCGGATTTGGTTTTGGCGCAGAGCAGGACGCCGCCGGTTTCGGGATCGAGCCGGTGGACGTTGGCGACGCTCTCCCCGTAGCGTGCGCGGACAAGGTTGATCAACGGTTCGAGCACCGGCTTGGCACCCGGGACGGGGGTGACCGGCTGGCCGCTGGGTTTGTCGAACGCGATGAGGGTGTCGTCCTCGTGCAGGATGGGCGGCAGGCGCATGGCGGCAGTGTGGGGGGAGGCCAGGGAGGGGCGAGCGGCGATTTCAGGCGGCCGGGCGGTCAGGATAATCGAGTGCGCCGGCGACACCGTTGCGCAGTTCCGCCGTGACGGCGGCGAGCTGGGCCGCAAAATCCCCGCCCTGGGCTGCAACGGTGGCGGCAATGGCCCGCGGGTCGAGCGCGGCATGAAACACCACGGTCACCTTGCCGGTCAGACGGTCGGGCCAGCCAACTTTTTTGAAGAGCGGTTGCACGCCTCGCAGGGTGAACGGCACGAGCGGCACGCCCGCCTGCCACGCGAGCAACGCCGCTCCGGGTTCGAAGCTGCCCAGCCGGTCGTTCCGCCGCCCTTCCGGCCAGATGGCGACACTGCGGCCCGCGCGCAGGTGACCGAGCAGACGCCGCAAAGTGACCGTGCGCTCAGCAGCAGCCTCCGGCGCGTGGTTGACCGGCACCGCGCCGTGGGCGCGCAGCAGCGGGCCGACGACGGGCATGGTCAGCAGCTTGTGCCACGAGGCGGGGACGACCCGGATGCGTGGGGTGCCGCTCAATACCGCGAGCAGAATAAGAAGGTCATAATGCGAACCGTGATTGCCGGCATAGACGGCGGGCGAACCTGGGCGCAGATTTTCCGCCCCCTCGACGTGCACCCGCAGCAGCCCGCGCGACCACGTCCGCAGTCCCAGCCAGAGCAGCGGGCTGCGCGCCAGCCCGCGCCAGAACCAACCGGGCGGCGGTGGCTCCTCCGCGTTCATGGGGCGTCGAGCCGCGCCCGCACGGTGGCCGGCCACTGGTCCAGGTCCACGCCATGGCGGGTAAAAATCGCCAGCACCCAGCGCTCCAGCCCCCAGCCCACGCATCCGGAGTGCGCGGTTTCGCCCCCGGCGACGCGGATGTTGAACGCCTGCCCCATGAAGTCCTGATGCAAGTTGAAGCTGCTCGCGGCCAGCATGCGCGGTTGGCCGGCGGCGTCGGGTGCCAGCGGCAGCCGCAGTTCGTATTTCAATTCGGCCAGCGACTGCCAGTAGCTCTTGGCCGCGTGCGCCGCCGGGAAAAAGGGGTCGTTGGCCGTCTCGATCACGCCGTCAAGGTCCCAGCGCCCGAGCTGGCCGAGCGCCCAGGCGACGATGCGTTCGCGTTGTTCCGCCACCCAGCCGGCCTGGCCCACCCACACGATGTCGCGCTGCGTGAATTCCCAGAGGCGTTCCAATCCGGAGAGATTGGCCGACTCATAACGGTAGACCTTGCCCTCGCAGGTGACGCTGCGTCCCGGTGCCGGCACGGTGAGGTTTTCCAATGAGCGGTAGCAATGGTAGCACACCGCCGGTTTCAGGCACAGGTTCGGCGTGGCCAGGGCGCACACCGGCACCTGGGGCGTACGCGCCTGAAGGTTGTCCTGCCGGAAACGCTCAATGCCATCGTAGTCTTCCGCCAGATGCGTCACGAAATTGAGCGCGTGCGGGAAGCCGGCGAGATAGCCGCACTTTGCCAGGACCTCCGTCGGGATGAGCGCGGGATAGCGCTCCTCCACCGCGCCGAACAGCTCGCGGGCGGCCTGCGCCGCCTCGCGGTCCACCGCGCGGAACACCGCCAGCGCCGGCCCTGTGAGGCCGACCTGGCCCGGGCCGAGGTCCTGTACCCAGACGCGGGCGCGCAGGGCCGATTCCACGTCTGCATGCAGCACCCGTCCGG
>CAIXIZ010000325.1 GCA_903919625.1 uncultured Verrucomicrobiota bacterium | reverse complement strand
GAATCGGCCATAATGACAAAACCTGTCGGCGGGTCAGGCGGCGAGGCAAGGCTTATTCCATAAATTCTCCGGGCACGGCTCAGGGCCGCCAATATTTGGGGAAGAGCGGGATGTTTTCATAATGCCGTACCTCGGGCGCACCGCCGTCACAGGCCACAGCCACCTCGACCACATCAAGACGGAAAGTTGCCGGCGGCGGGTGCAACCCGCGCAGATAGACGGCGGCGGCACGGCGCAGGACCTGTTTCTTGCGTTTGTTCACCGCGTGATAGCCGGAGACGAGCGCGGTCGCGGCCCGGGTCTTTACCTCGACAAAAACCAGGATATCCCCGTCGCGGCAGACCAGATCAATCTCGTCGCGGCGATCGTGCGGGCTGCGCCAGTTGCGCGCAATGATGCGCCAGCCCCGCGCCCCGAGAAATTCCGCGGCCAGCTGTTCGCCGGCCGCGCCGGCCGCCGAGTTTTCATCACCGCCCGTCGCTGAAGGGCGGAGTCCGCGAAGCCATTGGAGAATAGGTTGCCACATGGTTGCACCACCGGAGGTGGTGGCCGTGAATTCGTCATTGCGAGAGCGTGCCACATTTGCAATGTTGAAGCATCTTGGCCACGGCATCACCCATCATTACCCAAGGCTCGCGTCCACCTTTGCAAAGGACAGCCATCGCGCATATGCTGCGCCGGTCGCTGCTGATCAAGGTCATCTCGAAGCCGGCGCCAAGCCGCGAAGATTTGCAATCAGTGATCGAACTGAGCGCGTCAAAGGTGGTCGAAGCGCTGCAGGCGCAGTCCATGACGCTCTATCTGGTGGAGGGGAATGACATCCTCTTCAAGCACGTCTACTACTCGCCCACGCTCTGGGGCACCGACAAGGCGAAGGAAGCCCATTTCAAGGAAACCGCGACCAAGCTGCTTGCCTTGAAACTGCCGCTCGGCCGGGGCATTGTGGGCAAGGTTATTGCCGACGGCAAACCGCTGTTTTTCCGCAACAGCGCAACCCAGGCGCCGTTCATGACTTCCATGGCCCAGACCACGGGCTTTGAGGTGCGCTCCATGCTCACCGTCCCGCTCAAGACCCCGACCGCGGTCGTAGGTGCGATCCAGGTGCTCAACAAGGAACGCGATGCAGGCACCTCGGGTGAATTTACCGACCGCGACCTACCGCTGCTTGAGGAGGTCGCCGAATACTCCTCCACCCTCATCCAGCGCACGCTGGACCCGAAGTTCCAGCTCAGCGCCGAGGACACGGCCAAATTCATCGCCCGACTCACCGACCTGCCGCTGGTCACCAAGATAGAAGAGGTCGAGGTGGACGACAAACTCGTCGAAGTGGTGGGCGACGCGCTCATCCGCCGGGAAGGTGTTTTCCCCCACAAGCGGCTTTCCCCCAACTCCGTCGCCGTCCTGATGGCCAACCCGCTGGATTACGCGAAGCGCGAGGGTTTCCAGCAGGCCAGCGAGCTCATCATCGAGGAAGTGCGGGTCGCCCCGGCGAGCCTCATCGAGACGCTGGTCAAAAAATATTTCAAGGAGGCGGCCAAGGGCGGGACCGGCGAGGGCGACGTCGACATCAGCTCCGTCGCCGAGGTCATCAGCACCGCCTACACGGCCGATGGAAGCGGCGGCGAGATCAGCGCCAGCGACCTGGAAAGCGAGGACTCCGCCCCGATCATCCAGCTCACCAACCGCATCATTGAGGACGCCTATGTTTCCGGTGCGTCCGACATTCATATTGAGCCGATGGAAAAGGAGCTGCTCGTCCGCTACCGCATCGACGGCCTCTGCCAGGAAAAGCTCCGCCTGCCCAAGCAGGTCGCCAACGCCATGGTCACGCGCCTGAAGATCATGTGCAATCTCGACATCGCCGAGCGCCGGCTGCCCCAGGACGGCCGCATCGTCTTCAAAAAGTACACTAAGAAAAACATGGACATCGACCTGCGCGTCGCCACCGGCCCGATGAAGGACGGGGAGAAGGTGGTCATGCGTATTCTCGACAAGTCCAAGTCCACCCTGCCCCTCCCCGCCCTGGGCTTTTCCGACGAAAATCTCGCCAAATATCGCGAATGCATCCGCCAGCCCTATGGCATGATCCTGCATTGCGGCCCCACCGGCTCCGGCAAATCCATGACGCTGTATTCCGCCCTGGGCGAGGTGAACACGCCGGACGTGAACATCCAGACCGCCGAGGACCCCATTGAGTACACCCTGGCGGGCATCAACCAGATGCAGATGAGCCGCGCCATCGGCCTCACCTTTGCCCGCGCCCTGCGGTGCTACCTCCGCATGGATCCTGACATCATCCTCGTGGGCGAAATCCGCGACGAGGAAACCGCCGGCATCGCGGTCGAGGCCGCGCTCACGGGCCATTTGCTTGTTTCCACGCTGCACACCAATGACGCGCCCTCCACCGTCGCACGCATCGGCGAGATGGGGGTGGAACCGTTCAACATTTCCGCATCGCTGGTGTGTGTTTGCGCCCAACGTCTGCTCCGCCGCGTCTGCAAAAATTGCAAACAGCCCTATGAGCCGGTCGGCCGTGAAAAGGAGCTGATGGAAAAGGCGATTGGCTGGTGCGGCCAGGTCT
>CAIXIZ010000324.1 GCA_903919625.1 uncultured Verrucomicrobiota bacterium | reverse complement strand
GTTTATCATCGCCCGCGTGTTCGTCGCTGGCGGTCTCGGCATTTTAGCGATGGCCTATTATCCAGGCATCGCGTTTCCAGTCGCACTGCCATTAATTGGCGTCGGCACTATCCTCTTCTTGGTGGCGCTCAAGGGGCTCACTAGACGGTCTGACACTCCGCCCAAATGACGCTGCGACCCAATGAGCTGGACCAACGGCCCCGAGCGGCCATGGTCATCTTGAACGTTAAGTGAAGAAGCATGAGCAGATTCAAAATAGGCAATCGGATTGAAGACGCGATCAAGCATAAGAACCGGCGCGAACTTGAGTGGGCGTTGGAGTATGCACAAGATCGCTTCAAGACAGCCGCCATGAAGCAGCACGAGAAGAGCTGGCGATTGATCGTCAAACGGATCAAGGAAGCCTTGGATGCGTTGCCGAGTGAAAACACCTAATCAGCCGCCAGAGCTAGTGGCCGCGGGCGGCCGGGTCAGAAGCTAACTTTCTTAATCGCAGCAAAGCTGTGCTCCTGTCGCAGGTGACCTTAAACTCGCATCGCCAGCGCCCCGCCGTCCTTATGCCCCAGCCACCGGCTCACCATCGGGATGTCCACGCCGGACTCGATGCAGGTCGTGGCGAAGAAGTGCTGAGAATTGTGATGCGTGAACCGGGGATAGACTGCCGCCCGTTGACCCGAAGCCTGTACCGACGTTCGCCACAAGCATCACGCCTGATGCCCAGGCGGCACTTGACTTGCCGACGGGGCCAGCATTGGCTCCCCACCCGGTTTCTGACGCCAGAGTAGCTCAGTGGTAGAGCAGAGGACTCATAAGCCTTTGGTCGCCGGTTCAATCCCGGCCTCTGGCACCACTTTTTCGCCATGACCCCCCTTTCGCTCCCGGTAAGTGCGCCCGATCCCAATTGATGGTCGTTTGCCAACCTGCCTGACCGAGCAGCCCCGACTTCGTCGGGGTTGGTCGCCGGTTCAATCCCGGCCGCTGGCGCCAGCCTGGCGTCCCCCACCCCATGGCGGCCCCGGCTCAAAATTTCAGGCGGGCCGTTTCGTGGCCGCAGCGCGGGCAGACTGACACCTGGGCGCCCTGCCGGTCGGAATAAAGATGATCGCAGCGGATGCAGTGGAAGGTCGTCCGCCGGCATTCGGCATCGAAAGTGGCGTGGTCCCGCCGGTCATACCAGAGCCAGATAAAAAGGAAAAACAGCCCGGTCAGCGCGCAAAACAGCACTACCCCGGTGCGGAGGTCGATCATGGGCGCATTGGGACGCAACGGCGGCCTAATCGCAACCCCATTGTCTTGGGCAGCCGCCCGGATCAGCTCCGAAAAAATAAAAACGCGCCGGAGTTTGTCCGGCGCGTTTGCTTAAGGTTTTTTAAAGGGCGTTTAAGGCCACTATTCAGCCCTTGGTTTCCGGGGCAGCCGCGGGAGTGGTGGCTGGGGCATCCGTTTTGGCCGGGGTTTCGGCGGCGGGCTTGGCAGCTTTTTTCGCCTTCGCCGTTTTGCGGCCCTTGGATTTCTTGTAGCCGGTGTCGTCGGCCTTGACGAACTCGATCAGGGCCATCTCGGCCGCATCGTTGCGGTTGAGGGTGCCGAGCTTGTAGATGCGGGTGTAGCCGCCGGCGCGTTTCTCAAACTCCTTGTATTTTTCGTTGAAGAGCAGGGTGACGGCGGTCTCGTCGCGCACGTCGCTGAGGGCGAGGCGGCGGAGATGGATCGCGTCCTTCTTCTCGGTCTTGGCGGCGGCCTGCTTGGCCTTAGTGATGATCTTCTCGATGAAGGGCCGGAGCGCCTTGGCCTTGGTGAGCGTGGTCTGGATGCGCCCGTGCGTGATCAGCGACGCGGCCATGTTGGAAAGCATCGCGCGACGGTGCTCGACGGTGACGCCCAGGGTGGCGTGATGTTTGTTGTGACGCATTGGAGTGGTTGGTTAGGCGGCGCCCGATCGGCAATCCGGTCGCAGCGTGGCGCGACGGCGGACGGCGCGAGCGCCAAAATGGTGGTTCCGGCTCAGGCTTCCTTCTTGGCGGTGTCGAGGAGACGCTCGTCGAACTTCATGCCCAGCGAGAGGCCGAGAGCCTCGAGCTTTTCCTTGATTTCGTTGAGCGATTTCTTGCCGAAGTTGCGGTACTTGAGCATTTCCTGCTCGGTCTTCATCGCCAGCTCGCCGACGGTGGTGATGTTGGCGTTGTTCAGGCAGTTCGCCGCACGGACGGACAGCTCGATCTCGTTGACCGACATATTGAGGAGCTTGCGGAGCTTGTTCTGCTCCTCGCTGACCTCGTTCTGCCGGCTGTCGAACTCGTATTCCTGCGCACTCGCGCGGTCGAACACGTCAAGATGGTGCTTCAGGATGGAGGCGGCCTGCTTGAGCGCGTCGTCCGGGGTAATGCGGCCGTCGGTCCAGATTTCGAGGATCAGCTTGTCGTAGTCGGTGATCTGCCCGACACGGGTGGCGTCGACCGAGTATTTGACGAGGCTGACGGGGGAGAAAATTGAGTCGATCGGGATGACGCCGATAGCCTGCTCCTCCTTCTTGTTCTGCTCGCCGGAGTAGTAGCCGCGGCCGGTCTTGATCTCGATCTCGGCCTCAAAGGTGCGTTTGGCGCTGAGCGTGCAGATGACCTGGTCCGGGTTGACGATGGTGATGTTGCTGTCGGCCTGGATGTCGGCGGCGGTCACGGAACCGGCCTTGCCGGCCTTGATCGAAAGGGTGATGGGTTCCCGCTTGGTGGAGACGAGAAGCACCTTTTTCAGGTTGAGGACGATGTCGGTGACATCCTCCACCACGCCGTCGATGCTCTGGAACTCGTGATTGACGCCCTCGATCTTGACCGAGGAGATGGCCGATCCCTCGATGGAGCTGAGCAGGGCGCGGCGGAGGGAGTTGCCGACGGTGTGGCCGTAGCCAGCCTCGAAGGGCTCGGCGATAAACTTGGCATAGGTCGGCGACGAGCCTTCCTCGACCTTGGTGAGCTTGCTGGGGAGTTCGAATTTTCCGAGACGGTTGGACATGGCGGGTGAAGGATAAAACTGAAATGAGGTGATGGGAACGGAGGGCGGCGCGGGCTCAGAAGCGTGAGTAGAACTCGACGATGAGCTGCTCGTTGATCTCGGGCGCCATCTCGTCGCGGGTGGGCAGACGGGTGATGACGGCCTTGAACTGTTCGGCGTTGAGGGCGAGCCAGCCGGGGACGGCGCGGGCCCGGTTTTCCTCCAGATTGCGCTGGGCGAGCTGGCGGGCTCCCGGGGTGTTCTTGATCTCGATCTCGTCGCCGACCTGCACGTTGTAGCTGGCGATGTCGACCTTGTGGCCGTTCACGCGCACATGCCCGTGATTGACAAACTGCCGGGCGGCGGCGCGGGTGCGACCGAAACCGAGCAGATAGACGACGCTGTCGAGGCGCGTCTCGAGCAGCTGCAGAAAGCGCTCGCCGGTGACGCCGCGCTCCTGCTTGGCGATGGCGAACACGCGGCGGAACTGGCGCTCGAGCAGACCGTAGATGTAACGGAGCTTCTGCTTTTCATTGAGGCCGACGGCGTATTCGGAGAACTTGCGGCGCGACTTCGGGCCGTGCTGGCCGGGCGGGAAGTTGCGGCGTTCGAACGCCTTGCCGGAGCCAAGGAGGAGCTGGCCGAAGCGACGGCTGATGCGGGTGGTGGGGCCGATATAACGAGCCATGAGATTTACGATTGAGGATTGACGGTTGACAGGGGCCGGGGATCAGACGCGGCGGCGTTTGCGGGGACGGCAGCCGTTGTGCGGAATCGGCGTGACATCGATGATCGAGTGGATTTCCAGACCGATGGCCTGAAGCGCGCGGATGGCGGAGTCGCGGCCGAGGCCGGGACCGGAGATGCGGATGACCACATCCTTCAGGCCGTGCGACATGGCGTTGCGGGCGGCGTCCTGCGCGACCACCTGCGCAGCGTAGGCGGTGGACTTGCGGGAACCCCGGAAGTTGCACTTGCTGGCGCTCGACGTGGCGATCACGGCGCCCTTTTGGTCGGTGATCGAGACGATGGTGTTGTTGAAGGAGGCGAGGACATGGACAATGCCGGAGGTGACATTCTTCGATCCCTTGGCTTTGCGGACCTTGATGGTGCCCATCTCCTCCTTGAGGAGGTCTTCGGCGGTGGGCTGCTTGGCGACTCCGCCAATCAGCTCAACCGGCTTGGCGGGAGCCGCCGGGGCGGCACCTTCGGCGGCGGGAGACGAGCCGTCGGCGGGAGCCTTGGACCCCTTGGGCTTCTTCTCGGGGGCGGGTGCAGGAACGGAACCTTCCGGCGCGGGGGCGCCAGCGGGGGCGTCCTTCTTGGGCGCACGTTCTTTTTTGGGAGCGGACTTTTCTTCGGCCATGATGGTGATAAATTATTCGGCGGCTTTGGTGACGCCGATGGTCCGGCGGGGGCCCTTGCGGGTGCGGGCGTTGGTGCTGGTGCGCTGCCCGCGGACGGGAAGGCCCTTGCGATGGCGGACGCCACGGTAGCAGTTGATGGCCTGCAGGCGCTTGAGGTTGCCCGCCAGCTCGCGGCGGAGGTCGCCCTCGACCACCCACTTGTGCTCGGTGATGATGTGGAGGATCTTGTTGAGCTGCTCCTCAGTCAGGTCCTGGGCGCGCATGTTCGCGTCGAGGCTGGCCTCGGCGACGATCTGGTCGGCGCGCGTGGGGCCGACGCCGTAGATGTAACGGAGGGAGTAGGCGATTTTCTTTTTTGCGGGGATTTCAACACCGAGGAGACGTGGCATGGGAGGTCAG
>CAIXIZ010000323.1 GCA_903919625.1 uncultured Verrucomicrobiota bacterium | reverse complement strand
GGGCGTCGTCAAGCGACGCCCCTACAATTGGCGGCAATGTCCCGGGGATCTTTACTCCGCTCCTTCAGCCGTCATTGGCCGGTCTGCCCAAACTAGATATCGTTGGCGGTCAGCCAGCGGAAGGACACAATGCGGAATCTGCGGCCAAAATTCTGGTTGGCCGGGGTGATAACCTTGGGATTGCCCGTGGCGGTATTTCCACCGGGATAGATGTTGGGCAGATTGGTTCCATCCACGTAATCAGGTTCCCGTTGCACGACGACCTCACACCAGGCCCGGCCTTTGACGTTGGTGCTCTTGATATTGTTCGGATCGGTATTCCCATTATTCACCACGTCAAGGACATCGCCGTAGGCCCGGATTACAAAAGTGTCCGAACGTGCGGCCAGATTTGGCCCGAGCGGTTGCAGGAGATCAGCCTGCGTCAGCCATCCGGCGACGCCAGCGGAACGGTTAAGGGTGGCGCGGGCAAAATCATTGGCATCCGGGAAGGTGTCGGCATAGAGGGGATTGGTCGGCTGATCCTCCGCCGTGTCGCCCACTCCGGTGGCATAGTCGAGGAATGAAATCAGGGTCTTGTTGGTGGTATTATTATAATTGTTTGCCGGATCGCTGGGATTGTAACCCACCAAGTTCACATGGGGAAAACTGCTGTTCAGGCCCGCCAGCTCAATCGCAGTTTGCATCGCCCCGGCAATGTTGCGGGTGTCGTTGATCGACCGGATCGTAGTATCTCCGCCATTGGCATCTTTCACGAAATCTGCCGGCGAAACCGCCAGCGCTGCGCTGACAGTGCCCGTCAGCAGACCGGTGCGGTTGATGAAATGGGCCAAGGAGGTAAATGGTCCGCGCTCCCGTACTTGGAGCACGATCTCCGTGGCAAGAGCTTCGAGCTGCAGGTCGTTCAACCGACGAAATCCCGCATAGGCGCTGTAAGTTGCGGAGGTCTGGGATTCGAGATCATTAAACTCCGCATGGTTGCTGGTAAATGGCTGATTCAGGGTGCGGGGATAAGCGGTGGGTTTGGCTTGGGACGCGGTGAGGGAACTGTGCTCCGGGTCGGTCGAGCCTCCTGGGGCGGTTGATACGGGGGCAACGATCCGAACCCGTTGGCCGGCCAACAACGCCTTCCATGCCTCGACGGAGGTCGAATTGATGTTGAAGGCTCCGTCGATCATCAGGTAGCGGGCGGCGGCGAATTCCTTGGGTAAAAACTGGGTGGGGACAAGGGCGTCGGGCACGCTCGCCGTGCCAGTGGAACCGGCGAACCCTACTCCCAATAGTGCCGGGCTCGGCGCCACCTCCGCCGCATACTTAAGCCGGGCGTTGTTGGGCTGACCGGTCTGCGAATCCAGGGGGATGGAGGAGAAAAAATAACTGTCCCACATGGCGGCATTCAGCAGATAAGCCATGTCGTAATAGGTGGTCTGATCCAGTTTCCCGTGAGTTGAACTGATGAGTGACCTCGGATTCCACTCGTTTTGGCGGAAATGGATGCTGGCCAGCCGGGTGACATTGGGATTGAAAAAGGACTCACCGATCTGGCTCGCCGGCTGATAACCGGGATTCATAAATTCATCATCCCCGGAAAGATTCAGGTGCTGCAGATAGCCAAGTGACATGATTGGGGTCTCCCGATTCTGCGAGGCAGAACTGGGGCTGAGCACGATCCGTCGCGGGATGTCATACATCACGGTGGATGAAGTAGTCAGCGATTTGTCGGCCGTGTCCGTGGGAGTATAGGTGTAGTAATAATTCGGCCCACCGACATGCGGCCCCCACCCAATGACTTCACTGATGGTCGTAGCGTTGTTGCCAAGGAGGCCATCTTGAAACAGATTGAGGTCAGTTGGATAAAATAATGCATCTCCCGCTATCCCATCCCAGCTGTTGAGCAGCCAAGCGAGATAACCGTTGCCCCCGTTGGGGGTGTACGCATGCGTGCTTTGATTTAAGCCTGAGGCGTAAGTGGGTCCATGGTAGATATTGGTCAAACCGTTGTCCACATAGATCCGATAGAGGTTGCCGCGGTAGAGCTTGGAACCGCCGGTGGACTGTCTCCACAGCAAGGTGGAAGTAGGCACGTTGAGATAGGTGACCAAACCGCCACCGACGTAACCGTTAGAGGCGGAATTAGTGCCAGAGAATGCCTGCGGACCGGCGGGACGACCACCATCATTGATTTGAATATCCATCATCGCCTGCAAAACTCGCCCATAAATAATCGAAGAATCCAGGGTGCTCCGGTAGGTCAATGGGTCATCGGTCTGTTTGGCCAAGTTGCCGGTTTTTTGAGGAGTATTGAGGGCATTGGGATCCCCATACGCTGGATCCAGCATATAGAGGCTATAATTATCACCATGGACAATCTGGGTTTGCAGGCCAACTCCTTTGTTCCGACCCGAATTTGCTGTGTCGTAAACATAGTAATTCAAATAAGCATTTTTGGTGCCACTGGTACCGGCAATGCTCGAGCCCAATGGAATCAGCTCGACCTTGGGTTGAACCTGAAGTTGCTGGCCCCCAGATGCTCCGACCAAATCTGAGAATGATTGGGTCCCAACCCCTTTCACCACCAATACTACGCATTTGCCAGCAGGAATCGACAGGGAGGCAGTGGGCAGTCCTTGTTCAGAAGCATGAAACAGGACCGAACCCAAGATTGAAGGCAACGGATCCGGGGTTGGCTGCCAGTTTTTCTCCAGATGATCGCTGGCATCTTGATTATCCGAGATACTTGAACCCTGCCAACCGCTGTTAAGCAATGGGTAGGGTCCGGAATTGCCCTGATTGACGACTAGGGTAGAATGCGCGCGCGGGAATTCATTATACGCAAATACCGAACCCGCACTGCCCCCGTTCACCGTGGGCCAGAAAAAATCAGTTTTATTTAGTGACACGGAAATCGATGACGATGCCGTAATGCCAGCTGAGGTATTTAGTGCGACGACCCACGCACCACGGGGGGACTGATTGGCACCCTTACCTGTCACATTGGTCAGCCCCTGGCCCAAGCCAGGGGATCGAAATATGAAATTAAGGCCTTTCGGGGCGACCAATATTTTGGTATACGGATTGCCAATCACAAGCACCATGGAAGTCCTCATCGCAAAACTGCTGCCACCGCTGAGTGTGCTAGTGTCGGCTTTGTAATAAGTGCGCACCTGCACGATCACTGGCGTGATGGGCGCGTGCTGCATATCACCCGCCTGCACATTGACCGTATTGGTGGCGACACTATTCTGGCTGAGCGCGTAGAAGTTGCGCAATTTATCCCAGGTAGGGGCGTGATCTTCCACATGTTCCTTGCCGCTGCCCATGGTGAGCCCATAGATATATTGGGATTTGGGGCTGACGCGCTTGGCACTCAGGACAATGGGTCCGTTGATGGACCAGGTGGTATAACCGTTACCATAATCAGGCAGTCCGGGGTCGTTCAGACTCGGGGCAAGGTTGTTGCCCACCGCATCGACATGGGGCGGCGAGGCCATATTGTAGTTCGGCTCATCGAAATCCGGCAGCAAGTGCAGCCCCGTATAATTCTTAAACACCAGATCGTCTTCCAAAATGGCCGTAAGGTCGCGGCGCAGGCCGCCACGCTGGGAGTCCGCCAGCACCCCGTAGGAATAGGTCGTGAGGTCATGGTAGCGGGACAGGATGGGCAAAACCGAGGAGTTGGATTGGGTGAGAAAGGAAGAAGGGGCGCTGACGTCCGGTCCGATATTGCGCAACTGCAGCAGTGCATCGACCTTTTCCAAGGCAGTGCCGCCGTAGGTGGCGGTGCTAAAGGTGATGGTGCCGACGGAATCAACCGGATACTTCGCATCGGAGGTTCCCGTGCGATTGTAGGTGGTCTGGCTGCCCGTCCCGGCGGAATCAAACCCGATCACCCGTTCGATGCCCATCCGTTGCGACACTTCCATCCGGGCACGGGCGCCAAAAGTTGAGGTGGAGCGAAAGGCCGAGGTGGTGGTCTGTCCGTCCCATGGATCACGGATGTTGACCTTGGCCTTGACCCCCTCGTCCAGCACCGCAAAGGCGTATCGGCCAACCGCGATAGGAGCGCTACCGGCCTGGCCAGGCATGGTGTTGGCACTTAGTGAAATTGAAACCAGCGGAGCCACCACATAGCGGTCCTCGGGCTTGATCGTGATGCTCAGGCTGCCAGATTTGAGGATGTTTGAGCTCGCGGTGGTGGGACCGGTCGTGGCTGTGGCATACGAGATGGTTTCCGCCAGTGTGCCGGTGGTGGCCGGCCCCACCAGCAATACCACGGGACCCGCGCCGCCCGGCCCCGCCATCTGCAATGGCACCGTGGTTGCCGCCGTGCTGGTGCTGATGGTGGAAAGCGCCGGAGTTACAGTCGCGTTCGGGGTAAAGGCTATGCTGGAAAGCTTGTTTGAAACCAGGGTGGGATCCTCGGGGATGCCGACATTGTTGGTGCTTTGGCCGCTGATCTGTCCATACGAGGTGGTGCTGAGGGTCTGCGCACCTTCGTTGCCGCTCACCAGCCAATTCAGCATGAGGGGCTGAGGAGTCTGGACATAGATCTGATCTCCTGGGTAGGCATTTCCCATCACGGCCGTCCAATGCTTGAAACCAGCATGATTTTGCGAAGCGTCCATCTTGGGAAAGCCCATTTGCAGGAGCTTGGGGTTGGCCGGCACGGTGGCCTGGACAACCTGGGAACCGGTCCCCATGGGAAAAAAAATGGGGGTGTTGACAGTGGTGTCATTCATCGTGGTATCGCCAAAATCGGCCGTCAGGGTGATCCGCTGGTCGGGTCCGGCGTATTTTTGGAGCTGCCCCATGGCGACTTTCACCGCGAGCAGGGCATTTTCCCGGGCCTTCGTCTGCAGCAGGTAGCTGTCCGTGACATTGGACGCCACTCGGCTCAGCAAGGCCATCGAGAGCATCAACAGCACAAGAAAGCTGAGCAAGGTAATGGTGATGATTACGGCGGAGCCACGGCGGGGCACCGATGGGCGGCGGGGCAGCGGCAGGTTTCCCGATTCACGGTCAGGGGATATCATGGTGCAGGGATTCGAGGGTAAGGTTTGAAGACAGGCGGAAGCCGGACAAGAGAGTCCGGCCAAGGTTCAGACGGTCAATAAGCATTTGGATAAATAATTTTGCAAGCCCGGAGAGCCATTTTTCACCCGGCCGTCAGGCCCCTTCCATCGGGTGCGCCACCGGCGAAAAGCATTGCCTTCCCCCGGCCGCATTCCGAGTCATCTGTGACACCCATCACCTTCATGACCATCACCCGCAAGCCCGTCCTCCTCCTCATCCGCGATGGCTGGGGCAGCAATCCGCATCCCGAACAAAATGCCTGCAACGCCGTCCGGCAGGCCCGCAAGCCGTGTGATGACGCCCTGCATGCGCGCTATCCGCACACCCTGGTTGCGGCCAGCGGCCCCGACGTCGGCCTGCCGGAGGGAGTCATGGGCAACAGCGAAGTAGGCCATGAGAACATCGGCGCGGGCCGGATCGTGGATCAGGAACTGGTCCGATTGAACAAGCTCTTTTCGGAAAAACGCCTCGCCCGCAATCCGGTGTGGTGCGCCACGATTGACCGGGTCAAACTTCATCCCGGCGCGAAGCTGCATCTCATGGGCATTGTCAGTGATGCGGGAGTCCATGGGATGCTGGAGCACCTCTACGGCATCCTCCGTCAGGCCAAGCAGGACGGGCTCGGCGCAGGGCAGGTGTACATTCACGCCTTCACCGATGGGCGCGACACTCCGCCACAGAGCGGGCTGGGTTACATCCGGCAAGTGCAGGAGCAATGCCGGGCAATTGGCCTGGGGCAAATCGCCACGGTCTGCGGTCGCTTTTGGGCAATGGACCGGGACAATCGCTGGGAACGCGTCCAACAGGCATACGCGATGCTCACCGGCCGGGCCGCCGTCGCCACTGCCGTCAGCGCCGAAGCCGCGGTGGAGCAATATTACACCCACCCGCTGAGCCCGACCCAGAACGGGGATGAATTTGTGCCCGCGACCTGGGTACTGGGCCCCGACGGAAAACCGGTTGCCACCATCGGGGATGGCGATGCGGTGCTGTTCTACAATTATCGCGGTGACCGCCCGCGCGAAATCACCCGCGCGTTTGTGATGGATGACTTCAAGGGGTTTGAGCGCGGCCCCAGGCTCGAGCTCTACTTCGCGACGATGACCGAGTATGAGCGTGGTCTGCCGGTGCATGTGATCTCGCCAAAGCCGGAACCCCTGAGAAACATCCTCGGCCAGGTCGTGAGCGACGCCGGGCTGGCCCAGTTTCGGTGTGCCGAAACCGAGAAAAATCCGCACGTCACCTTCTTCTTCAACAACTACCGGTCCACGCCCTTCCCCGGCGAGGATCGGGCGTGCCCCGCCAGCCCGAAGGTGCCGACCTACGACCTGCAGCCGGAAATGTCGGCGGGAGCGGTGACCGCGGCGGCCAAAGCCGCCATCCTCACCCGCCGGTACGCCCTCATCGTGGTCAACTACGCCAATCCGGATATGGTCGGCCATACCGGCTCTTTGCCGGCCGCCATCAAGGCCGTCGAAGCAACTGACGCCGGAGTAGGCGAACTCCTTGCCGCGCTGGAGCAGGTCGACGGACGTGCCGTCATCCTTTCTGACCATGGGAACTGCGAACAAATGTGGGACTTTCAGCATAATTCCCCCCACACCTCGCATACGCTGAATCTCGTCGAAGTCTTCGTGGTCGGCGCCGGTTACGCCGCCGGCACCACCCAGTTGCGCCCGGGAGGACGACTGGCGGACATCGCTCCGACGGTGCTCGCGCTCCTTGGACTGCCCCAACCCTCCGAGATGACCGGGCAGAACCTCCTGCGGGAGTAAGGCCGCCGTCGCCGGCCGGGGCTTGAGGCGCTTCGTGCCGGCCGGCGAAGGGTGCGCGTGCTTACAGTGGAACCGACATAAATTCAACCCGGCGGATGAAAACCCGCGAATGTGCGATCGCCGTCTGCCACCAGAACATCTGTGGAGTCAGCTGATCCGACACAGGGGCAACCAACAGGCCTTTCTCGATGAGATCAATTCGCTGGACGCCCACGTCATCGAGGATGCGCAGGAAGATGTCGACATAAGCGGGGGTGACCCTGAGCACCTGACCTGACTGGCTCACGGTATAGCCGTAGGTCATGCTGTTGGAAGTCCAACCGGCCGGCAACTTTTCCAAGGTTCTTTTGTTGCCCACCCCGATCACGGACTGGTTGGCGAGCATCGGAGCAGTCACATGGTTGTTCCCGAAATAGGTGGTGTTATTGTAAAGCGTGCTGGTCCCGTCGGCCGAAGTAATCGCAAACCCGAGATTGGTGTTGGATACGGGAAACAGCAAAACATCCATGTATTTCCCGGTGCCGGTCGGGTCAAGCGCCCGCCCCCAAACCCGGAGCCCAAAATCGATGACATTGTTGGCCAAAAGCTGCTGGATGTTAGGCTGGCGGATATTGCCGGCGTCGTTGAGATTGACCGCGTTTCCGCCATTCTTGTTGTAATACTCGGTGTTGCCCAGCAAATCGTAGCCGATCCCAAAGGTGGAATTGGTGGCGGCGTTCGAATTCCCCGCCCCCTCGGTTCCGATAAAAGGACGGACCGAGGAACGATAAAACTGATAGCGATAGTCCTCACTGCTGAAAGTCGGCTTCATGCGGACCAGCTGATAGCTCACCGCCCGCAGCACACCGGAAGTGTTTTTGATCTCATTATCGTTGTTTTTCAGGTCGCCATTAAGGTCGGGAACCTTGGAAAAAAACCGCAGGAAAACGCCGGCCTGACCAAAACGGCAAAGCCGGAGATCGGGCACCCGATTGGCACTGAACTGATTGGCCGAATCAGCCGCCGAAGACGGCACCACATAGTTCCCCCCATTGCCCGGCACCTGCTCCAAACCACTGATGCTGGGGAACAGGCTGAGGGATGACCCGGCCCCGCCGGGCTGCTCGTTGGTCGGCTTGACGACGCCGTTGCTATAGGTCGAAGTCCATGAGGCGCCGGGGAGCTGATTCAAGGTGTCGCCCGGCCCGTTCTGGTTGCCCTGGACCGTGGCAACAAACCAACCGCCTCCGTCGCGCTTCATCACGGCGCCGCGGATGTCCTGGGTCATGACATCCATCACCAGCGAGGCCTGGTTTTCCGCGGTCAGCGCACCGATCGAGCCGTTCCAGAGCTTGAGGATGTTGATGGTGACTTTTTGCACGAACGCCAGCATGATGACGGTGAGCGCGATCGCCGCCAGCACCTCCAGGAGGGTAAAGGCATGCTTGGCAGGCAGGCGGGGACGGGAGGGGAAAAGCTTCATCGAGTGACAACCGTGTTATAGATAAAGGTGGACCGGTTCGCACGTGGGGTAATGATCGGGCTGTTATCCGTCCCGAGATAAGCCGGCGAACTTACCCGGACCGCAGTGACAACAAAACTGTAGGATGAAGTCGTCGGATTGCTATCCACCGGCGAAAGATTGGCATTGGAACTGCGCACCAGCATGATCTCAAAATAACGCTGGTTTTTGGGCGTGCCGACCCACACCGGATCGGCGTCAACCCCGACCTTGTCCCCGGTGAGCGTGGCATAAATCAGCTTGGAATCATTGGGGGAGACCTGCAGCGGATCAGTCCCGGCCGGAAAAGCCAAATTTTGCGCACTAACATAGCCAAGGTTGGTGAGCTTTTGATTGATGCTGCCGACGATCCGGTTGGCACTATTGGCATCCATCGAGGCGCGCACGCTCATGATCACAGGCTGGAGCAGGCCGATCACGGCAGTAATGCCCAAAGCAAATATGCCCAAAGCGATAACCACCTCAATCAGTGAGAATGCCCGGATCTGCCCCCTGAAACGGCCAGACCGATGGGTGTCAGTATTCAAAGTCTTTGGCATTGTTCAACATGGTTTGGGTGCCATACTGGCTGATTAAAATCCCGCGCATATTTTCCGGGTTGAGATACCTGACGGTCTCAGGATCGGACGGGTCGGTCGTGGCACGCCCCTCCGCCAAAGCGATCACTTCACCGGTGGTGGTGTTGACGTTGTTGAGCGGGGTAAACTCAATAAAAAAATAATTGGCCTTCACCCCATCCACTTGGAGGGCAACGGCCAACCCGTTGTTCTGGCTAAACCGCGAATTGCGCTTGACGGGCCATGCCGGCAACCCGTTGATCACCGGCACAATTGGCTGGGCAGGGGCCACGATAAAGATGTTCCTCGGCAAATAGACGGTCTTGGCTCCGGTGGAGACCCAATTGTTCGAATTATTGGGATCCGGCATAACGACCTTCAGCATGCGCAAGGCATCCAGCTTGTTGTCCGGAGTCGTCGTATCGGCAAAAATCAGCAGGCGGACATTGACCTGGCTCAGCGAGGCCTGGACGCGGGCCACCTGGGTGAGTCCGGCGCAGGAATTTTGCGCCGCAACCAGACCTTGCCCGACTCCGGTCATGGTGGCCCGGCTCAACAAGCCCAAAAACAGGGTGATGACACCCAACACGGTCAGCAGTTCAACCAACGTAAAGGCTCCGGCCGGGCGCAACCTGAACCGCCCGCCACAAGGTGGCCGTGCTGGACAGAAAAACGGAATTTCGTCCGCAGGTGGCCGGGACAAGGAATGGACGCAAGGGATCATCATTTCCAGCTGAGGACGGCGTCGAGCACATCAATTTTGGCATTGGCAGAATTGCCGGATCCTGCCGAATAAAACAGGACGCTGGCGTGAATGCCAAGGGTCATGTCAATATCCTGCTTGGGATCGGGCCGAAAATCCCCCCCGCCAAAGGCATGCACGGAGGGCAGCTGGCCGACATCCAAGGCATTGATCAGCCCATTGTTGTCCTTGTCGACCAAAACCGCAATCTCTGTGTTGTTGAAGGCGTCCTTGATCCGGTTCGGCACACTGTAGGCATCAAGCTCATCCTGCGAAATCGTGTAGAAATTGATCAGCTTCGTGTTGCCCGCCCTGATTTCAGGCTTCGCATTTGACGCAATTGGAGTGCCGTCAATTTGGCGTCCGGTCAGGGCGACCGCAAATTTTGACGCATTGATCAGATTAACCTGCGCATTCGTTGACGCATAGGGACCATCCACCGAAGGGTATTGTCCATACTCGGAATTGAAGAGCTCCATGGCACTGGACCACTGGTTGAACTGGCTCTTGGTCTTGGCAATCTTGGCCTTTCTTTGCACGTTGGCCATGCCTGGGACGACGATCCCCATCAGGATGCTGATGATGGCGATGACGGTCAGCAGTTCAATCAAGGAAAACGCCCGCTGCCGGGCCAACGAAGAATAAGGGGCAGGTTTCATAAATGGTCTCCAGCAGTTGGGGCATAGATATTGTCCAAATTGAGGGGATCGGAGGTTTTGGGATAGCCACCAGCAGGATCTTGGGTCAAAGCCGGGTTTCCCACGCCATCGGCGCCGAAGCTATAAAGGATATAACTTGGATTGGTCCAGGCCGAACCCACAACTCCTTGAGCTTTATAGATATAATGATAATAGTTGCCCCAAGGATCCAATATCACATTTTCCCCGATGCTTTCGATGGACTCAGGCTTGCTCAAGGTATAGTTGGCCAGATTGGCCAGAAACACTTTCCCCTGACTGTTAAATGTTTGCATCGACGGACCGCGTCGGCCATAAAGCGCATCGAATAATTGCTCGGGTTTGTCGGTCTGGGGATAGTCACCGTATTCGCGTTTGTACTGTTCGAGGGCCAGGCTGATACCGACGAGCTGGGCGCGGGCCCGCGCTTCCAGACTGCGCCGGAAGATCGCCGGCGCGATGTTAAACGTCAGCGCCATCATGGCCGTGATCAATCCGATCACGATCATCATCTCGACCAATGAGTAGCCCAACCGACCGCGCGGCACAGGGGGCCGGACGGCAAGGTCACAGGGTGACTGGGCAGGGGATAACGTCACAGGGATAAAGGAAGAAAGGGGAAAGCAAAGATGCCGGCATGGGACTATTCAACGTAAAAATCTCAGAAAAACAAACGCGTCTCCACCACAAACGCAAGCAAGGCGGGCGCCGCGGGCGCCGCAGGCGGTGGCGTCAGCCTTCCCCGGCGGCAGACGGATAGCTGCCGAGCCATTTTACCAGCGGACAGATCTGGCGCAGTTCGGCCAGGGCGGCCTTCATCCCGGCCTCCTCGGGATGACCGGACAGGTCGATGAAAAAATAGTAATCCCACGGGCGTTTCCGGCTCGGGCGTGACTCGATCTTGGAGAGATTGATGCCCCGCTCGGCCAGCGGCTGGAGCATCCGCAGCAGCGCGCCGGAATGCGCCGCCGCGCCGTCTCCGAGCGAGACGAGAAAGCTCGACACGTCGCGCCCTCCGCCCACCGGCCCGGCGGCCTTTTTCCCGAGCACCAGGAAACGCGTGGTGTTGTCGGACTGGTCCTGGATGTTTTTTTCCACCACCGGCACATCGTGAAACGCCGCGGCCAGCTCGCCGGCCACCGCCGCCGCCCCCGGTTCGTCCCGCGCGATCCGCACGGCGTGGGCGGTGCTGGGGGCGTCCAGCAACTGGGCGTGCGGGAGCTGCCGTTGCAGCCAGCGGCGGCATTGCGCGAGCGCCTGGTCCTTGGAATAAACGCGGGTGATCTTCTCCAGCGGCGAGCGGGAGATCAGGCAGTAGGCAATCTCCAGATACACCTGGGCCACGATCTTGAGGTCGCTCTCGACAAAAAGATCCAGGGCGTCGCGCACACTGCCCTCGGTCGAGTTCTCAATCGGCACGACGCCATGGTCCGCCTCCCCTTTTTCCACCGCGGTGAAAATGTCGGCAAAGGTCGCAAAGGCATGGTACCCCACGCTCGCCCCAAATTTCTTCAGGGCCGCCTGGTGGCTGTTGGTCGCCTCCGGCCCGAGATAGGCGATCCGCAGCGGTTTTTCCATCGCGATGGCGGCCGACATGATTTCGCGGTAAATGGCCTGCAAGGCGTCCGGCTTGAGCGGCCCGGCATTGAGTGCCGCGACTTTCCGCAACACCGCGTCCTCCCGTTCCGGCACATATATTTCCCCGCCGGCGCCACGTTTGTGGCGGCCAATTTCGGCGCAAAGCGCCAGCCGCTGGTTCAACAGCCCGACCAACTGCCGGTCCAGGCCGTCAATTTTTTCGCGAAGCGGAGTGAGTTGATCCATGTTGAAGCTGGTTGATAAAATCACGGGCCGGCCGTCGCGTCCGCCGATTCGCCGGGCGATCGGGCAACGGCCAGCTCGCCGGTCCCATTGCCCGGCTCCGACCCGGCTTCACCCGGTTCCAAGGGCAGCCCCATCTCGGCATCGCCGAGGCGCACGGGGTTGGCGGCGTCCTTGAGCCAGTCATCGATCTGCCGCGACGACAGGACGTCCGAAGCCGGCAATTCATCGAGTGATCTGGCTCCGACAAATTCCAAAAAGGCATCCGTCGTCCCATAGTGCAACGGCCGTCCCGGCAGTTCCGCCCGGCCCGTGATGACGATCAGCCCGCGTTCCAGCAGTTTGTTCAGCCCCCCTTCCGCCGCCACGCCGCGGATGGCCTCGATTTCAGCCCGGGTGACCGGTTGCCGGTAGGCGACCACCGCGAGCGTCTCCAGCGCCGAGGGCGAAAGCTTGAGGGGCGGCGGCTCATTGCGCAGCACGCGCACCCAGCGGGCAAACCGCGGCTGGGTGACCAGCCGCCAGCCTTGGGCGGTCTCCGTGAGCAGACAGACCTCATTGGCCGCCCGCAGTTCGCCGGCGATGCCATCCATCGCCTCGCGGATTTGCGCAGCCGTGACGAGCGACGGCACGTCGCCATAAAGCTCGGGGTGCTCCAGCGCCGGCACTTCCGCGACCTCGCTCTCCGCGGCGGCCAGGGCGGCAGCAGCCGGGTTTTCGTCCGCTCCGCCGGCTTGCACCGGCTGATTGTCCGCTGGCGCCTGGCCGGGCAGCATCGCGGCCCGCGCCGCCTCATCATGAAAGCGCGTGAACGCGCTTTGGATGTCTTTGACGGAAAGCGGCTGGCTCGTCGAGAAGAGCAGCGCCTTGAGAACTTGGGGAAGGTTGAACGCCATGCAGATTTGCGTGGCAGTCATGCGCCGCCCGATTCCGCACGCAACCAAGAAAACTAGGCGGAAG
>CAIXIZ010000322.1 GCA_903919625.1 uncultured Verrucomicrobiota bacterium | reverse complement strand
CGGTTGCCTTCACCCAATACTGCGCAGACTCTTGGTAGAAGACGAAGTCCTTGGTTGCGCGCTGGCTCGTTGCCAGACCCAACAAACGATTAGATCGTGCAAAGAGTTTCGCATACGCGGAGACTTGCAGTTGTGAAGTCAGCTTTGGAAATTGCCCTTGTTGAATCTCCCCTTCACCAACCTCTGCAAAAATCGTGACGGGAAATAGAAACTCCCGCACTGCTGATGCCCAACGGCGATAGCCCGACGACCAGAGGCGGGTGTTTCCTGCCCCTCTTCGGCGTTGCAGGAGGAAAATCGTGCTTCGGCAATGTTGAAGGCCCTCGAACAACTTCCCTGGTCGGTCATCGCAGGTAATGGCGGCCACGAGTGACGCGCTGCGAAGAAGAAAGGCGCGAATACTCTCCATGCGCGAGGAACTGACGATTGGAAGCTGGACGATAAAGCTGAGAAAGCCACGCGGCGAAAGCATCGTCACCGAACGCTCGGTGCAAAGCGCATACAGATTACCGCTCGACGCCGTGACGTAGCCGCGAACGGTGTAGGCTTTCTTCACGGCGGTGTATTCCTTCCACGGCGGGTTGCCGATGATGACATCGAAGCCGCCGCGAATGAGGATACCGTAGAACTGGATGAACCAGTGGAACGGCTGGTGCGACTTGAGCCACTTAGTGTAGGCGCCTTTGTCGCTCACCTTCACGCCGTATTCCCCGGCGAGGTGACGATTGAGTTCGTCTTCAAGCACACTGAGCCGTTTCTGGAGTTCCAACTTGTCGGCCGCCGTGACGGCACCGCCTAGTTCCTCCTGTTGTTCGCGGAAACTGCGGAATGCGGCGTCGACAATCAGGAGTTTGTCCTCGAACGAGGCAAAGGCGGCAGATTCACCAAGCACGCCGAGCCGAATTTGATCCGCACCTTTTGTTTTTTCTGCGGTCATGCAGCCGCGCACCTCTTCGGCAGTGGCGTAGCCGACGAGGGCGTTGCCAGCGCGGATGTTGAAATCAATGTCCGGCAGCGGCTCGATACCGAGATTGCCGTTAGGATCGTTCGGATTAGGCGTGACCTGGGACGCCAGCTTAAGGAACAGGCGCAGTTTGCAGATTTCCACGGCTTCGGGCATGATGTCCACAGCGTAGAGATTTTTCAGAATGATGGATTTCAGGACGAAATAGCGTCGGTTGGGATGGGAGGCGACGTTGGTAAGAACTTCCGTGAATTTCTTGTGGTAGTTAGGATGAGCCTTGTGGCCGTGCTCGTCCCACTCGGCAAGAAATCCCTCCATGCGGTCGAGGCAGGCTTCGTAGAGGGGATCAAGGATGTTAAGTGCGGCAAAGATGAACGCGCCCGAGCCGCCGGTCGGGTCAAGCACGGTGATGGTGCTGATGGCCTGCCACAGAGCCATGAGCAGGTCGGGTCCTTCGCAGCTCTGAATCACATCCAACGCGAACAGGCGGAAGTCGAGGTTAAGAGTGATAAAATCTTTGACCTCGCGGACTTCGCCAGCGGCGAGTTTCCGCCGGAGTTCCTCGCAACGCTGGCGGCGCGCGATAACCTCGCGCCAGATTTCGGTGGGCAAGCCGAACTCGGGAGGCGAGGGTTGGTTCCAAGCCTGGCGGCGCGCGATAAGGTCGGGCAAGGATGTGTCGAGGCCGGCGGCGATTTCGGGCGGGAGGGCAAGCGGTCTGGCCAGTGGTCCGCCCTTTGCCGGATCGTCGGGGAGGTAATTCCAAGTGAGGCCGTGGCGAACGGCGGGGTAAATGTAGCGGTCGGGATCGGCGCGGAGCAAATCCCAGACGGTCGGGCCGTCGGGATTATTAAACGCGACCTTGCACTTGGCGCGGGCGGCGTCGAACAGGAAGGGGAGAATTGTATTTTTGCCGAGGTAGTCGGTAATGTCCTCCTTCGTGTAATACGCTCCCATCTGCTTTTGGTTGATGTATTTTTCGAAGATGAAGCCGAGCACGTCGGGATTGATCTCGTCGTCCTTGCACAGCGGGCGCTCATCAAGGTGCCACTGCCAGTCATCGAAGAAATCGAAGATGCGCTCGAAGGCTTTGTCGGGAATCTGGATGTCCTTCCCGTAGCGCTCCGGTTTCTCAAGCTCATGCAGATCGAACAGCCCGCCGTTGAGGTAGGGGATGTTGCCGAGCAACTTTTCCAGATCAGCGGCGCGATCCTTGCGGCGTTTGCCGAAACCCTCGTGAAACAGGCGGAGCAAGAAGTAGCGGTAGAACGGGTAGAACTTGTCCTTACCCTTCTCTTGCTGGCAGCGGGCAAGCCGGTTGCGAAGGTATTTGGTGTCCCCGTCAAGGAAGCCCTTCCGTTGGATAAAATAGACGAACATCAGGCGGTTGAGCATGACGGACGCATACCATTCCAAGTCTGGATGGAACTCTGTTTTTCCTTTAACAATGGTGTGAGGAGGAAAGCCCACAATGAGTTTGAGAAACGATACGCGGTGAGTGTCGAAATCGCGGAAGAATGACTTGGTGACTTTCTCAAAGTCGAAAGCGGCGCGGGCACCGTCGGCAAGCGTGAGGGTGTGGACATCACCCCGTTCCTCGTCTTCAAGCGAAATGTAGAGGTGTTGGAGTTTTTGGAGCAGTGAATCGCCGGGCTGAGACCGATTGAACTCATGCGTGCGTGCAGCGAGTGACTTGCCTTGTTCGCGGCGAACCCAGAGCCATGACTGTTGGGCGAGGTCGGTGCTGGCGAAAACAATGAGGTGCTCGAAACTGGTCTGCGTGAGGGCGCG
>CAIXIZ010000321.1 GCA_903919625.1 uncultured Verrucomicrobiota bacterium | reverse complement strand
CCCGGCCACGCGGACTTCGGCGGCGAGGTCGAGCGCGCCCTCCGCATGGTGGACGGCGTGCTGCTGGTGGTGGACGCCTACGACGGGCCGCAGGCGCAGACGCGTTTCGTGCTCCGCAAGGCGCTCGCCCACGGTCTCAAGGTGGTCATTGTCATCAACAAGATCGACCGCGAAAACGCGGAGCCGGCCAAGATGTACGACAAGGTGCTCGAGCTGCTCATGGAGCTCAACGCCACCGAGGAGCAATTCGACGCCCCCGTGGTCTACGGCTCCGGTCGCGACGGCTACATGATGTTTCACCTCGGCGAGGAGAAGAAGGACATGACGCCGCTCTTTCAGACGATCCTGGACCATATCCCGCCGCCGTTTGCCAAACCCGATGAGCCCTTCCATATGCTCGTGTCCAACATCGACTGGAGCGACTATGTGGGCCGGATCGCCATCGGCAAGATTCTCGGCGGCCAGGCCGCCGTCGGCGCTTCGGTCTTTGCCATCCGTCACTCCGACGGGAAACGCGTGCGCGCGAAAATCACCAAGGTATTTGAATACTCCGGCCTGGGCACGCAGGAGACCGAGGCGGGCGTGGCCGGCAACATTGTCGGCATTTCCGGCTTTGAGGACATTGACATCGGCGACACCATCGCCGCCAGCGAGGAGCAGCATGCGCTGCCCTTCACGCAGATTGACCCCCCGACGCTGGAAATGCAGTTTTGCGTCAATGATGGCCCGCTGGTCGGTCAGGAGGGCAAACTCGTCACCTCGCGCCAGTTGCGCGAGCGTCTCATGCGCGAGCTGAAAACAAATGTTTCCATTTATATCGAGGACTCAGAAAAGGCCGGCGTGTTCAACGTCAAGGCCCGCGGTGCGATGCAAGTTGCTGTGCTGGTCGAGACCATGAGGCGGGAAGGGTTTGAACTGCTGGTTTCGCGCCCGACCGTGATCGAAAAGACCGTGGACGGCCACCGCCACGAGCCCTTTGAAACCGTCTGGATTGAAGTGCCCGACGAGTGCGTGGGACCGATCATGCAGAATCTGGCCAACCGGAAGGGCAAGCTCACCAACATGGAGAAGCTTGCCCATAGCACCATGATTGAGGCCACCATCACCACCCGCGGTCTCATCGGCATGGACATTGACGTTGTCAACGCCACCAGCGGCCGCGGCGTGCTCAGCCATTTGTTCAAGGAATACGGCCCCTACGCGGGCGAGGTGCTCACCCGCATCACCGGGACAATCATTGCGACCGAAGCGGGGGAGACGACCAGCTATGCCCTCGTGATGGTGCAGGAGCGCGGCAAGCTCTTCGTCGGACCCGGCGAGCAAGTCTATGAAGGCATGATCGTGGGCGAAAACCCGCGCAATGAGGATATCGCATGCAATGCCGTCCGCGCCAAGGCCCTCACCAACTTCCGTTCGCAAGGCTCCGGGGTCGCCACCGGCCTCACGCCCGCGACCAAGCTGTCGCTGGAGCGCGCGATTGAGTATATCGCCTCCGACGAGTTTGTAGAGGTGACGCCGAAGAGCCTGCGCCTCCGCAAACGCATCCTGAAGGAAGTCGAGCGCCGCAAAGTCACGCGCGCCGCGAAAAGCTGAGCCAGGTGGAATGCGTTGTCCCCAACGCGCGGGGCCATATTTTCGTTGTGGCGGGGCTACCGCGCTTTGACAGCGCCCCGCCGGCGCCCAGGATGGAGCGATGCCGCTTCGGGCACTGACCGTCGATTTTAACTCCTACTTCGCTTCCGTCGAACAGCAGGAACGGCCTGCCCTGCGTGGCCGGCCGGTGGGCATCGTGCCGGTCATGGCCGAGACCACCGGCTGCATCGCCGTCAGCATCGAGGCCAAACGGCTCGGCCTCGTCCGCAACATGCGCGTCGCCGAGGCCCGGCGTCTGGTGCCGGGTCTGCAGATCGTTGAGGCGCGCCCCGAACTCTACATCTCCTATCACCGCCGGCTGGTGGAAATCATCGAGTCGTGTCTGCATATCGTCAAAGTCCAGTCCATCGACGAGGTGACTTGTGAGCTGTCGGGCAGTTGGGCCGAACGCGTCCGGGCCGAGGCGGTCGCGCGGCAGATCCGCGAGAAGATCTCCCGCGAGGCCGGTCCATGCCTGCGCTGCTCCATCGGCATCGCGCCCAACTGGCTGCTTGCGAAGGTCGCGTCCGACATGGAAAAGCCTGACGGGCTCGTCGTGCTGGATGATGCGGATGTCCCGGCCAGGCTACTACGGCTGAAGCCGGGCGACATCTCCGGCATCGGCCCCAACCTGCAGCGGCGGCTGGAGGAGCACGGCATCCGCACGATGGAGCAGCTCTACGCCGCGACCAAAGCCGAGCTGCGCGGCCTCTGGCGCGGGGTCGTGGGCGAGCGGATGTGGCGGCTGCTCCATGGCGAAGACCAGCCGTTTTTCGAGCAGGAGGAAGGGCAGACCATCGGCCACGGGCAGGTGCTGCCGCCGGCGCAGCGCAACGAGACCTCCGCCCTCGCCGTGCTGCACCGCCTGCTGCAAAAGGCTGCGCTGCGGCTGCGCGACTCCGGCCTTTACGCGGGCGCGCTGCACGTCTCCGTGAGCGGCACCGCTGGCGAAGGCTGGGGCGACGGGCTCTCGTTCAACGAGACCCAGGACACGCTCGAGTTCACGCACGCGCTCAACCAACTCTGGACCCGCCGGCCGGCGGGTCTGGCCGCCGGGCGGCCGCTCAAGGTCGGCGTGAGGCTGCTGCGCCTGCTGCGGTCGGAGGCGCACACGCCCGACCTCTTCGCCCCGGCCCGCGAGCGGACGCGCGACCGGCTGTTCACGGCGATGGACACGCTCAACCGCACGTTTGGGAAAAATTCCGTCTATTTCGGCGGTGCGCACGGGGTGACGGACTTCGCGCCCATGCGGATTGCCTTTACCCGTATCCCGCGGCCGGAGTTGGAGGAGATCGATGCGAGTCGCGGCCGACGGCTGCGGCCGAAAAAGTGAGGGTGGAGGATTGGCCGCCAAGAGGCGTAAGAAGCGCAAAGAAATACCTCGCACGGCGACAGGCTGGTGACTGAGGAATATTGCGCGTTGATTATGGCCCAAGCAATTTGGTCAGGTCAAAATCCTTGTAGGGGTCGAAACCGGGATTCGCGCTTGGCTTGAAGATTACTGTCGTGTGGTTCGACAGCGCATACTCAGCGGCGGTTCTCAAGGGAGAAAAGTCGTTGTTCTTCCAGTTTCCGTTTGTTGATTCGAGGGCGGTGACAAGTTTTAAAACGGTGGAATACTGGCCGGTCTGACACAGATACTCGCCAATGGCGTTGCCCCGATAAGCGCATTGGGTTTCATCATCAGGTAATTCGACGATGGGACAAGCAATCGCCTTTTCCACCGCCGCAGCGGCAGCCGCTGGCTGAGACCGGAGCTTGGCATAAAAGGCCAACACTAGATAATGGGAGTATGACGGTTTAGCGTCGGCCCAAGTCTGGATCTGCCGGTCAGCTTCTGTCGGATGGCCGGTGGAGACCAGCACGAGCGCGGATGTGAGGTTGGTCCACCAGTTGTCGGGGAGGGCGGCGTAGGCGTCGGCACAGGCGGCTCGCGCCAAACTCGGACTGTCGAAGAAGAGCAGAAACTTAATTTTCTCCTGATGGCTGCGAATGGTGGGTTTGGCGGCGATCACCCGGTTGTATTCAAGAATGGCCGAGGCTACGAGTGCGGGCTTGGAGAGCGTCAAGGTGGGATTGGTCGAAAAGTTAAAGAGCGGCTTGTCGGGCGAATCTTCCGAGAACAGGGTGAGGTGCCAGATATTGGTGGTGGGGCTTGAGGCCGCAATATCGCGCTCAAGCTGGTAGCCCCACCTATGAAACCCACCCCCGAGATTAAGCGTGGCCTCATCCAATGAGACGCTGAAACCTGACGTTGCCTGCGGGTCGAGCGAATTCAGAGAGTGAGGAAGCCAAGTATACCCAAATTCAGGGTGAAGAAGCAAAGGCGCGACCACGGATGCGGATTGGGCCAGCATGGCCAAATCGCGAGCGGCGGGCTCATAAACAGAGGGTTCCTGAAGATGTTTTTCGTTGCCCAGCTTCGGAAAGCATCCCGCCAAAACAAGGCAGACGGCCAATGCAGTCAGGAGCTTAAACATGGCGGATGCTGTTCGCGAGGGCTGGGGAAATGCAAATCAAACAGAGGCGGGGCTGGCCTTCACTTCGCTTCGTCATTCACACCGGTTTCTGCCCAATGAGCTGCTCCATTCTCACGAAATCGGCGGAGACGTTGCTCACAGCAGCATGAGCGCGGGCTTTTCGAGGAGGGCTTTCAGGGCGGCGAGGAACTGGGCGCCGGTGGCGCCGTCCACCACGCGGTGGTCGCCAGAAAGCGTCAGGTTCATCCGCTGGCCGATGACAATCGCATCTCCTGCCACCACCGGCTTTTTCACCGTTGCACCCACTGCCAGGATGGCCGCGTTGGGCGGGTTGATGATCGCGCAGAAGCGGTCGATGCCCATCATGCCGAGGTTGGTCACACAGAAGGTGCCGCCGGTGAATTCCGCGGGCGTGAGTTTCTTCTCCTTGGCGCGCCTGGCCAGGTCCTTCACTTCACGGCTGATGGTGGCGAGGCTTTTGGTGTGAGTGTCCCGGATGACAGGGGTGATCAGGCCATCCTCAATGGCGACGGCAAAGGAAACATGGACCCCGGCATGCTGCTGGATGGCGTTGCCTGCCCAGGAGCAGTTCATCGCCGGGACGGCCCGGAGGGTGTCGGCGACAGCTTTGAGGACGAAATCATTGACGGAGAGCTTTACGCCGCCGGCTTCCTTTTCGAGGGTGGCATTCAGGCGGGCGCGGAGTTCGAGCAGCGGGCCGGCGTCGATCTCCAGGTCGAGGTAGAAATGCGGAACGGTGACTTTGGACTCGACGAGGCGGCGCGCGATGGTGGCCCGCATATTGGAGACGGGCACGAGTTTCTCCTCCTGGATCGGGGCGGTGGTCGGGAGCGTGACGATGGCAGCAGAGGTGGCCGGCGGCACGGCGAGGGAGGGAGGGACCGTGGCCAGGCGCGCCGAGGAGGTCGCGCCGCCATTGGTTTCCACGGCGAGAATGTCGACCCGGGTGATGCGGCCACCCGGCCCGCTGCCGGCGACCTCGGAGGCGTCGATCCCCATTTCCAGGGCGAGTTTTCGGGCCAGCGGAGAAATTTTCAGGCGCCCGGACGGCGTGGTGGCGGAGAACGCATGGGTCGCGACGACCGGAGCGGTGGCCGCAACTGGCGAGGGCGAACCGGTCTTCCTGGCCGGCGCCGGTGCCGGTGCCGGCTGGGGTGGGGCAGCGGTCGGGGCCTTTTTCGCGGGGGCGGCGACGGTTTCGCCGGGTTTGCCGACCGCGCAGAGCGGATCACCGATGGCGACCTGGCTGCCGCCGGGGGCGAAAATTTTCAGGAGGGTGCCGTCGAAAAAGCTCTCCAGCTCCATCGTCGCCTTGTCCGTCTCGACCTCGGCGAGCATGTCGCCGGTTTTGACGGCGTCGCCTTCGGCCTTAAGCCATTTGATCAGCGTGCCCACCGTCATGGTGTCGCTGAGTTTTGGCATGTCGATGATGTTGGCCATGGGTAAGTCGGGATTCGGAAGCTGCCGGTTGGTGGCGGGACTGTTTTGGAGCCGCCCATGCGACAGCAGGTCGGCAAAAGGTCAAGGGGCGGCGGGTTTGGCGCCTCAACCCAACGCCGCAATGGCGGCGTTAAGGATACGCTGGGGATTGGGCAGCTGCTCGGCCTCGACGGGCGGACTGTATATCGCCGGGGCGTCCACCGTGGCCAGACGGTGAATGGGGCCGTCGAGCTCATCGAAGGCCTCGCGCTGGATCATGTAGGCGAGTTGCGACCCGACACTCGCAAAGGGCTTCTGCTCCTCGACGATCAGGACACGGTGGGTTTTGGCGACGGAAGCCAGCACGGTGTCAATGTCGAGCGGGCGGATGGTGCGGAGATCGACGACCTCCACCGAAATGTCATGCTCCTTCTCGAGCAGGTCGGCGGCGGCCAGCGAATGCAGGACACAGCGGCCATAGGTGACGATGGTGAGGTCGGTGCCGGCGCGTTTCACATCGGCGAGGCCGAGCGGGATGACCACGTCGCCGTCGGGCACCTCGCCGGCATTGCCATAAAGGAGGGTGTTCTCGAGAAAAAACACCGGGTCATTGTCCCGGATGGCGGACTTGAGCAGGCCCTTCGCGTCGGCGGGCGTGGCCGGGACGACGACTTTCACCCCCGGGTGGTTGGCGAGCACGTTTTCCGGCGTGTGGGAGTGG
>CAIXIZ010000320.1 GCA_903919625.1 uncultured Verrucomicrobiota bacterium | reverse complement strand
GTCGGTTTCGTGGCCATCAAGTGAGCCGCGCTTAACCTGATTGTAACTTTGGCCCGCTTGACCCCCCGTCGGCGGGCTTTTGTTTGTCCCAGGAGTCTGCGGAATTCCAATCCGCGCCAGCACTCACTTCATGGATTCATCCCGTCACCCGCCGCCCGCGGACGCTGCCGCTCCGCCGGATGTTTCGCGGCCGGCCGGCCCGGCCGGGCACCTGGCCAACCAGTCGCGCATCCGGGTGTTTGGCCTTACGCTCGATGGCTGTATCAAGGTGTTTTTTGGCGGCAATGCGATTGTCGCCGTGGTGGTGCTCACGCTCATCACGTTTTTTCTGTTCCGGGAAGGCGGCGGCTTCTTCTCCCAAAATCACGATAACCTCGTGATTTATCGCCGGGCCGGTCTCGAATATGTCGATTACCTGGACACCCAGGTATCCGATCACACGGCCCTGACGCGCTACCTTTCCGACCTGCGCCTGCGCCAGTTTAACCAGCTCATCGCGGAGAAGAAAATTTCCCCGGTTGAGGCCAACAACGCCCTCGCCGGATTTGACGATTTTTCCGACAAGTTTGGGGATGCCGTCGTCCCGCTGCGCGGGTTGGTTTCGGATCTGAAGGATACAGCCAGCGCCATCAAAACCAAGTTTGCGGTCATGGAAGACAAAAAGGTCGAACGTCAGCAGTTGCTCGCGGCGGGCAAGCCGGCGGAAGCGGCCAAGGTCGTCATCACCGAGGTTGATTTTGAAAATGAGCTGAAGCCGGTTCTGGGCTCCCAGTCCGATTATCTCAAGGCCAGCGCGGACGAGGCTGCAAAAATAACCGCGGCGCTGGCCGGCGCGCCGACCCTGCCCTGGCCGGATCTGCAGATGCGGCTGGACCGGTTCAAACAGCTGGCCCGTGACTATGTGGCCGGTTTTCCCACTGTGGCGAAAAGCCTGCAGACCTGGGATTACCGCAAACCTGTCCCGTTCTCGCAGACGTTTACCGCGTTTGTCTTCGGGCGTGAATGGAACACGGCGAGCTTCTGGCAGGACTGGTATGGCATCATTCCCTTGTTCGTCGGCTCGCTGATGGTTTCGACGGTCGCATTGCTCCTTGCCGTGCCCCTGGGCATCGGGGCGGCGATTTACATCAACCAGCTCGCGTCTCCGCTGGAGCAGCGCCTGATCAAGCCGGGCATCGAGTTCATCTCCGCGATTCCCTCGGTGGTGCTGGGTTTCTTTGGCGTGGCGGTGCTGGGTCAGGGCTTGCGCGCGTTGTCCCAAATCCCCTGGCTGGCGTGGGTGCCCGGCTTCCCCTTCAGCGAACGGCTCAACATCCTCACCGCAGGCTGTCTGCTCGCGCTCATCGCGGTGCCGACCATTTTCACCCTCGCGGAGGACGCGCTCAACAATGTCCCGCGCTCCTTCAAGGAAGCTTCGTTTGCCCTCGGTGCCTCGCGCCTGCAGACCATTGTCCGGATCATCGTGCCGGCCTCGCTGTCCGGCATCATCTCCGCCGTGCTGCTCGGGCTGGGCCGGGTGATCGGGGAAACCATGGTCGTGCTGCTCTGCGCAGGCAACCGCATCGCCATCCCTGACTTCACGGCCGGTCTCGGGGTCGTGACCCAGCCGGTGCATACCATGACCGGCATCATCGCCCAGGAAATGGGCGAGGTCGCGCACAACAGCATCCACTACCGCGCGCTGTTCATGGTCGCCCTCGTGCTGTTCTTCCTCTCCCTGCTCATCAACTGGCTCGCCCAAAAAATCGTGCGCCGTTACCGCATCGCCATCGGCTGACCATGGACTCGCCTGCCCCCCATCGCTTCCACACCCGTCCCGGAGCCGGCCGGGCCCAGGAGTCCGCCGTCCTCTGGCTCTTCCGCAGCGCCGCGTACTTCGTGCTGCTCTGCGGCACCCTGGTGCTGGGTAGCATCGTCTGGCGCGGGGCGCCGGCCGTCTTCACCGCCCGTCCGCCGTTTGTCGATGTGGCCTTTCTCACCGAGGCACCCGAAACACTCTACGTCTTCGACTACCATGGTGAAAAAATGGAACTGGGCGACCGCCGCTACCGGGCCTTCGTGGCGGGCCACCCCGACGCGAAGAACCTCAAGACCGAGGACTATGCCTACTCGGCCGGCGGGATTTATCCGTGCATCATCGGTACCGTGCTGTTGGTTGTCGGCTCGATGGCCATCGCGCTCGTGCTGGGGGTGAGCGCCGCGGTCTACCTCAATGAATACGCCCGGGACGGCGCGTTCATCCGCTTCATCCGGCTCGCCATCCTCAACCTCGCCGGCGTGCCTTCGATTGTCTTTGGCCTGTTTGGCTTCGGGATGTTTGTGATTTTTTTCGGCTGGAACGTCTCCTTGCTCGCCGGCTGGTTCACCCTCGCCTTCATGGTGCTGCCGGTGGTCATCACCGCCAGCGAGGAATCGCTCAAGGCCGTGCCCAAGGGTTTCCGCGAAGGCTCGCTCGCGCTCGGCGCCACCCAGTG
>CAIXIZ010000319.1 GCA_903919625.1 uncultured Verrucomicrobiota bacterium | reverse complement strand
GGAAGCCTCAATGGGCTTCAACCCGAACTTCCCGGGGATGATAGGCAGGGTCTCCAGGCGCCAGAAGCCATATTTTTTCTTATCGATGTCTTCCGGCATCTCGAGCTCGACGAGGTGGCCGAGCGCGTAGGAAACCACGAGCTCGTCGTTCTCGTAATGGTCGCCCTTCTTGGGAATTTTGCCGAGCGCACGGGCGAGGTCGGCGGCGACAGAGGGTTTCTCGGCGATGATGAGGGACTTCATGCGGACGCGAGCCGTTAAGCGGCGAAAAGCGCAAGCGCAAGAAATAGTTTTGCCACGACCCCGCGGTTCCCCGTCCCGGTGGCGCCGGTGTTCCCGCCCCAGCCTGCCGTGGTCAGCGGCTCTGCAAACTGAACTTGTTCAGGCCGGCTTTGCGGCAGGCATCCATCACAAAGGTGAGCTTTTTGAGCGGGGTGTTCTCATCGGCGCGGATGAGCACCGGCATGTCCTGGTCGAGGCCGTGCAGCTGGCCGAGCAGGGACGTGAGCTGCATTTCGGTGGCGGTTTTGCCGTTGAACGCAATCACCCCGTCGCGGTCGATGCTGATCGTCACCGGCCCGTCAAACTGGTTTTTGCCCGCGGTTTCAACCTTGGGCAAACGGAGGTTCAGCGTCGAAGCCGAACGGAATTGCATCGTGACGAATGCGAAAAACACCAGCATCACCAGCACATCGATGAGCGGAACGAGGTTGAGCTCGGTGCGTTTGCGGTGGCGTTGGTAGAGGGCGCTCATGCGGGCCGGGGTGGGGGGCGGTCAGCGTGCCCGCACGATGCGTTCCAGGAGCACATCGAGCTGGGCGGCGTATTGCTCAATCCGTCGCTGGAGGATGCCGCCGCCGACCAGCGCCGGCACCGCGATCAGCAGGCCGAGCAACGTGGCGGAGAGCGCCAGGGACACCCCGCTCGTGAATTTGGCCGGGTCGGGCAGCCCGCCTTCGCCGGTCACACTGGAAAACACCCGGATCAGGCTCCAAACCGTGCCGGTCAGCCCGATCAGCGGTGCTCCGGCATAAATCACATCGAGATACGGGACGCCGCGTTCCATCCGGGAAAGCTCCAGCCGCGTGAATGCGCGGACCGCCTCCATGTCGCCCGGGTGCCGTCCCGCAAACTCAACGATCCGCGCGAGCACCGAGTGCCGGCCGCCGGGCACCGGCTGGCCGGCGACCAGGGCTTCCACCAGATCATCCGGCAGAATGGCGGTGCGGCGCAGCGCGTAGCTGCGCTCGCACAGGATGTAAACGAGGACAACCGAGCAAATCCCCAACGGGTAGATGAGCAGGTCGGCGCCCTTGATGATGTCGATGGTGGCAAGAAACATGGCGAGGCGCGGAGTTGGACTCCGCAAACCGCCAAAGGTTCGGAGAGAACGAGGCGGCTGGCGAGTCTCCTTTTTCCCCGGCCGATTCGCCGGCCATGCTTCCGCGAGCCGGCCGGCCAATCCGGAAATTCTGGCTCGCCTCATTCCGGCCCGCACCTATCGTGTCCCACATGCCCCCTCACGAACGCCGCCAATTTGTCCAGCTCCTGGCTGCCGGTGCCGCTGCCGCGGTGCTCCCCTCGCGTACGGCCGCCGCCACCGCTTCCCCCTCCATCCCTGTGACTCCGCAAAAATCCGATGGCGCCAACTACGCGCCCAAGGGCAAACCCAACCCGGTCGTCAAAAGCAGCGAATTCCCCATCGCCGCCGTGTATCTCGACCACGGCCATATTACCGGCCAATGCAACGGTCTCACCGAAGCCGGGGCCGACCTCAAATGGGTCTACGACCCCGACCCGCAGAAGGTCGCCAGTTTTCTGCGCACCTTTCAGCCGGCCTTTCCCGCGCTCAAGGCCGCCCGCTCGTTTGAGGAGGTGCTCGATGACCCCGCGGTTAAACTGGTGGCCAGCGCCGCCATCCCATCCGAGCGCGGGCCCACCGGCCTCCGGGTGATGCAGGCGGGCAAGGACTATTTTGCCGACAAGCCGCCCTTTACCACGCTCGCCCAGCTCGACGAGGCGCGCAAGGCCGTTGCGGCCACCGGCCGCAAATACATGGTCTATTTCAGCGAGCGCCTGCATGTGGAATCCGCCATGCACGCCACCGACCTCGTCCAACAGGGCGCCATCGGTCGCGTGCTGCAGGTCATGGGGATCGGCCCGCACCGCGAGGGCGCAGGCCGGCCGGATTGGTTTTACCAGCCGGCCCGCTACGGCGGCATCCTCTGCGACATCGGCAGCCACCAGTTCGAGCAGTTTCTCACCTATGCCGGTGCGACCGATGCGACCATCATGCATGCCGCCGTCGCCAACCACGCCCATCCCGCCACGCCCGCTTTCGAGGACTTCGGCGAGGCCTCGCTCCTGGGCAACAACGGCGCGACAAACTACATCCGCGTGGACTGGTTCACGCCACCGGGCCTCAGCACCTGGGGCGACGGCCGCACCTTTATCCTCGGGGACAAAGGCTACATTGAATTGCGCAAATACGTCGATGTCGGCCGCGACAAGATTGGCAACCATGTCTATCTGGTGGACGACAAGGGCGAACAGCACATCGAGACCGACGGCAAGGTCGGCTACCGCTTCTTCGGCGAGTTGATTCTCGACTGTCTCCACCGCACCGAGAAGGCCATGACGCAGGCCCACGCCTTCAAGGCCGCCGAATTGTGCCTCCTGGCGCAGGCGCAGGCCAGACGCCTTGGGCCGGCCCGGGGTTGATGATCGCTCCCGACGGGTCATGTCCCATTCGGAACCAGACCCACCGCTGCCCGTCCTTAGTGATTTTGAGGCAGTTGAAGCGGCGCCCTCACCGCCGGAGCGCTGGTGGACCCGTTATTTTTCCTATCTGTTTTTTTGCGGTGCGACATCAGTGATCGCCTCCGGCGTGGCCCTATTGGAGATTACCCGGCTGTTGTCGCGGCAGGCTTATCTGCGCGATCCGGAGGGATATAACCGCGTGGTCATACGCGGCACCATGGGCTTTGGGCTCCTGGCACTGGTCGCCTCACTCATCCTTTGTGTTTGGGCAGAACTCAAATTTCGGCGCGACCCATCGGATGGGAGCCTAGCCCTCCCGGGGAACATGCGGTCGGCCCACCGTCAGGAGCGCCGCAACCGCCGGTGAGAAAATTGCCCTGAGCGACAAATTTTGGTTGCAACCGGGCGAACCGCCCCTATCTAGTCGAACCCTTTTCCACTACACCTGCCTTCAATTCCGGAGCGACAGGGGGAACGAAAACCATGAAATCCTCACTTATCCTCAACGTCACGTCCCGCGCGCAAACCGGCCGCAGCGCCTCCCGCCGCACGCGCAAGGCCAACCAGATCCCCGCGATCCTTTACGGCAAGCACACCAAGCCGACGGCGCTCGCGATTGACACCCCCGAATTTGTCCGGCTCCTGAAATCAGTGGCCGGCCGCGCACTCCTGATCGAGCTCAAACAGGCGGACGCTGCGATCAAGGCGCTCTCCTTTCTCCAGGAAATCCAACGCGATCCGATCACCGACCGCTTCCTGCACGTCGATCTGCAGGAGGTCAAAGCGGACGAGAAAATGGAGATCCGTGTGCCGGTGCTGCTCAAAGGCGAATCTTTCGGCGTAAAGAACCAGAGCGGGGTGCTCGAAATGTCCACCCAGACGCTGCGCATCCGCTGCCTGCCCCAAGACCTGCCCCCGTTGATTGAAGTCGACGTGACGGAGCTCAAGGTGGGTGAGACCATCAAGGTTGGCGAGCT
>CAIXIZ010000318.1 GCA_903919625.1 uncultured Verrucomicrobiota bacterium | reverse complement strand
CGATTCACGAGATGCTCGAAGCCGTGATCCAGCCCACCGGCTTCGCGACGGCGTTCGCCACCGACGGGGAAAAGGCCCTGGCCCGCTACAAGGCGGAGAAATTCGACCTGGTCCTCGCCGACATCGACATGAAGCCGATGGACGGCATCACGCTCCTCAAGCAGCTCAAGCTTTACGATCCTTCCGCCGTCGTCGTCATCATGACCGCCTATGCCTCCACCGACAGCGCCATCCAGGCGCTCAAGTTTGGGGCGTTTGACTATCTGCAAAAGCCTTTCCGCGTGGACGAGCTGATCGCCACGCTCAAACGCGGCCTCGAGTTCCGCCAGTTCCATGCGAGCCGCGACCGCGGCCCCGCGCTCCGCACCGCCGATGCCGTCAGCCGGCTTGTGGGCGACAGCCCCGCCAACCGCAAGCTGGTCCAGCAGGTGCAAAAGCTGGCCGTCGCGCGCACGCCCGTGCTTCTCCACGGCGAGGGCGGCACCGGCAAGACCACCGTGGCCGAAATTCTCCACGCCGGCGGCACCACCCCCAACGCCCCCTTCATGCGCCTCGACTGCTCGCTCAGCTCCGAGGAGGACATCCGTCACGGCCTCCTGGGCCAGAACGGCACCGGCGGCACCTGGGTGCAGCAGGCCAAGGGCGGCACGCTCTTGCTCCAAAACCTGCAGTCGCTCGCGCTCCCGCTCCAGGCCGAGCTCGTCAGCGTCCTCCGCAACACCGCGCAAAGCTTCCGCCTCATCTGCACCGCCACCGTCGATCTTGAACAGCTCGTCGCCGAGGGCCGGTTCAACGACGAGCTCTTTTACCGGATCGCCGCGCTGCCCGTGCTCCTGCCGCCGCTGCGCGAGCGCGCGGAGGACATTCCCGCGCTGGTGAAATTCTTCACCACCCGCACCAGCAATCCGTTTTTCGATTCCAGCCTGGTCGAGTTCACCGAGGACGCCCGGGCCGTCATGGCCGCCTACCACTGGCCGGGCAACCTCACCGAGCTGCATCAGGTGGTGTCGAAAATCGCGGCCACCTCCGACGCCCGCCTCATCACTTCGCAACAGCTCCCGTTGCGTCTCAAGGAACTCAACGACTGGCCCACCCTGGCCGACTATCTGGCCGGCCAGCAGCATCAGTATTTCGACATGGTGCTGCACGCCTGCCGCGGGGACAAGGCCGCCGCCGCCAAAGTCCTCGGCGTGGACGTGTCCAAGCTGGGCTGATACCGCTGCGGGAGTAAAAGATCCCCGGGGCATTGCAGCCAATGGTAGGGGCGGTGCTGGTCGCCGCCCTCCGTTCCGGGCGTCGTCCAGCGACGCCCCTACTCCAACCAAGCCGAAGCCAGCCTGGGGAATCAGACCCAATGGGATTAACATGCAGGCGGGGTGTCCTCACCCCGCCTAAATGTTTTCCCTGGCAGAGACTCCGCATCTTTAAGTGACCCTAAAGGGGCTCCTTTTCCCCGCTTGCTGATACCTGATTTTCGGCAAACCTACCGCTGTTATGGAAAGCACCCCACCCCGAGCGACTCCGCGCCTGAGCCTGGATAGTTCGTCGGGATATACCCTCAGCGAACTGATCGGCATAATTGCGATACTTTGCATTCTGTGTGCGCTTATCGCCCCCAATATTCCTAATGGTAATGTGATCCATCACAATTTGCTGGATGCGACACGATTCAGAGCCTTTGGCCAAGCATGGTTGGCTCATGACATAGACTTTCCCAGTGAAAAGTCCCCAGCGGATGTATATTCGCTGGCCGGAGAACTCGCTCGTCGTGGTGAAATCACCGATCCGAAAATATGGTTTCCCGTCTATGATTCCGCTGTAAGCGCCTTCGGCGACATGCCAGACTCTATTTTGGATCGCGCCTCTCCTCCGGCAATCGCACCAGTCAACTCACGCTTTCAACACGCACCACTGGCCATAGCGATCGCGCTTCTGCCCAACGTTGCCAAGCTGCCCCCGGAAACACCTATCGCATGGACGCGGGGACTGAAGCCCGATGGAAACTGGGCTACAGATGCGCCCTATGGCGATTGGGGCGGATTAATATTCAAGGCCGGCGGGGGGGAGAGAATGTACCCGGGCGGCATTGCTGTTAAATTGAAGTCATGGGGCACCGGCAAACCAACCAGCAACATTTACGAAGCTCTGCCTCCGGAAACGCGCATCAGCGAATATATCCCCACGCCGGAAGTGGCGAAAAAAATGGCGTCAATCCGGCGCTGGGCTTGGCTGACAGACAAAACTCCGGCCTCTCTGTTCGCACCCGGAGTTCTGCTGGCCCTGGCCTGCTGGCTGGGATTCACCCACGCCCGGCGCCGGACCTGGGAAACCCCGGTGGGCATAATCATCCTGCTCGGTCTGGCCTGCATCTGGGTCTTTCTGGATTAGCGTTTGGCGCACGGCCAAACCGTCCCCCACCCCGCCTTTCCGCTTGCCGCGCGTTTGCCCGGCCCCAACCCTCGCCGGAATCCACGCCCATGCCCAAGCGCACCGACCTCTCGTCCATCCTCATCATCGGCGCCGGCCCCATTGTCATCGGCCAGGCCTGCGAGTTCGACTATTCCGGCACGCAGGCCTGCAAGGCCCTCCGCGAGGAGGGCTACCGCGTCATCCTCGTCAACTCCAACCCGGCCACCATCATGACCGACCCGGAGTTTGCCGACGTGACCTACATCGAGCCGCTCACGCTGGACATTTTGGAAAAAATCATCGCGGCCGAGCGGCCTTCGGCCCTGCTGCCCACGCTCGGCGGCCAGACCGCGCTCAACCTTTCCATGGAGCTGAACCAGGCCGGCATCCTCGCCAAATACGGGGTCGAGATGATCGGGGCCAAGCCGGCCGCCATCGCCATGGGCGAGGACCGCGAGCTGTTCAAGCAGGCCATGCTTCGCATCGGCCTCGACGTGGCCCGCTCCCGCACCGTCAAGACGATGGAGGAGGCGCGCGCCGCCGCCGAGCTCCTTGCGATGTTTCCGCTCATCATCCGCCCGTCGTTCACCCTCGGCGGCAGCGGCGGCGGCATCGCCTACAACCAGGAGGAATTTGAGCGCATCTGCGCCAACGGCCTCGACCTCTCGCCCGTCCACGAGGTGCTCGTCGAGGAGTGCCTGCTGGGCTGGAAGGAATTCGAGATGGAGGTCATGCGCGACCACAAGGACCAGTGCGTCGTCATCTGCTCCATTGAAAATTTCGATCCCATGGGCGTCCACACCGGCGACTCCATCACCGTCGCGCCGGCGATGACGCTCACCGACAAGGAATTTCAGGTCATGCGCGACGCCTCGTTTGCCGTCATCCGCGAGATCGGCGTCGAGACCGGCGGT
>CAIXIZ010000317.1 GCA_903919625.1 uncultured Verrucomicrobiota bacterium | reverse complement strand
TTCAGATGGGCTTCCTGATCTTCCTACCGTTCCTCGTCATCGATCTGCTCGTCTCGTCCATCCTGATGTCGTTGGGGATGATGATGATGCCCCCCGCCATTGTGTCGCTGCCGTTCAAGCTGCTGCTCTTTGTGCTGGTCGACGGCTGGCATCTGGTCGTGCAAAGCCTCGTCGCCAGTTTCCATACCTGACATGACCCCGGACGCCGCCATCGACACTTTCAAGTCGCTCGTGCTGTTTGCACTCTATGTCATGACCCCCTATCTCGGGGTCATCCTGGCCGTGGGCCTGATCATGAGCCTGCTCCAATCGGTGACCAGCATCCAGGAACAGACGCTCACGTTTGTGCCCAAACTTCTCGTGCTTGCCGGGTTGCTGGTGCTGCTGGCCCCGTGGCTGCTGCGCAACCTCAGCGAATTCGCCGTGCAATGCATCATGCGCATGGGCGCAATGGGTTCCTAGCTGCGGGAGGCTGCCATGCCGGTCGCCGTCCTGTTCGCCACCATCATGGGCTCGTTGCGGGCCTTTGGTGTGCTGCTCGCCCTGCCGTCGCTTGGCGGCCGCGGCCTTCCCATGCCGATTCGGGCGGGGTTGGCGCTGCTGCTCGGCGGTTTGCTGGCCAATGTGGTGCCGAACGTCGGGGCAGGCATTCCCGCCGGCTGGCTGCCGCTGGCGTATGCCGCGCTCAATGAAATTCTGCTCGGGCTGGGGATGGGTTTTGTCGTGCGGACCGTGCTTTCGGCGGCCGAACTGGCGGGCCGGCTGATCGCCGGGGAAGTCGGCCTGGTGGCCGCGCCCGGATTCGACGTCCCGGTGCCGGCGCAAGAACCGCTGCCCTCGTTCGTGGGGATGTTTGCGGGCCTGATGTTTTTTCTGCTGCATGCCCACGAAGGCGTGCTGGCGGCATTCGCCCGCAGCTTCGAACTGGCCCCGGCGGGCGCGGGAGCCTTCAGCCCGGCGGCAGGCGCGACGCTGGTGACGGCGGTGGCACGGCTCCTGGAACTCGCCCTGCGCATGGCCGCACCCTTCATCGCGATGAATTTCGTCGTAACCCTCGGTTTTTCCATCCTGGGCCGCGCCGTGCCGAAGATGAACGTTTTCATTGTCAGCTTTGCCCTGCGCTCATTGCTCGGCCTGCTCCTGCTCGCCAGTGCCGGCGGCCTGTTTGTCCAATATTTCAGCGGCGTATTCAACCAGCTGCCCTGGCAGATGCTTGAACTCGTCTTCCGGCGGCCATAAGGGACCGGGTCGGGCGCCCGGGTGGCGAATTGGCCGGTGCGGGACGGGCGGGCAGGATCCGGCTGCGGCAACGGTTACCCGGCATATTTTTGCACAATGGGAATGCGCCGGCCGACCCCGAACGCGAGCGGCGTGATTTTAAGGCCGGGGGCGGATTGCTTGCGCTTGTATTCGCTCAGATCTACTTTGCGGGCCATCTCGTTCACGACCGTTTCGGCAAAGCCGGCCCCGATGAGATCCTGACGGGCGAGACCGTCCTCGACATAGCCTTTCAATATTGCATCCAGGATCTCATAGGGCGGGAGACTGTCCTGGTCGAGCTGTCCGGGGCGCAATTCGGCGCTGGGCGGTTTGGCGATGGTGCTGGCCGGTATGATCTCACGGTCGCGGTTGATCCAGTGGGCGAGACGGTAAATCTGGGTCTTAAAGACGTCGCTGATGACCGCCAGTCCGCCGCACATGTCGCCGTAAAGCGTGCAGTAGCCGACGGCGACCTCGCTCTTGTTTCCAGTGGTGAGGAGGAGTGCGCCAAATTTGTTCGAAAGGGCCATCATCAGCACCCCGCGAACCCGGGCCTGGAGATTTTCCTCGGTAACGTCCCGCGGGCGGCCGGCAAACAGGTGCCAGAGCGCCTTCTCGCACTCCATCACCACGTCGGTGATGCGGACCGTCTCGAAACGCAGCCCGAGGTTGGACGCAAGCGAGCGGGCGTCGTCCCGCGAGTGCGGTGACGAAATGTGCGAGGGGAGCGAGACCCCGATGACGTTCTCGGCACCGAGCGCAGCGGCGGCGAGCACGGCGACAACTGCGGAATCAATGCCGCCGGAAAGCGCCACCAAGGCCTGCTTGAATCCCGTCTTGCGTGCGTAATCGCGCAGGCCGAGCACCAACGCCGCATGGATGTCGGCCACTCCTGCGGAGGTGTCGGGCGCGCCGGGGCAATCTTCAGTTTCCAGGGTCTGGGCGCGGGCCGGGAGCACCCCGGGCGCGGCTGATTGGCCTTCTGATGTTGGCCCGGAACCCGTGGCGGCGGTGTCCACGACCCGCAGCTCCTCGGCAAACGCAGCGAGGTTCGCAATCACCTGTCCGTGCGCGTCAGTCACCAGCGAGCGGCCGTCGAAGATCAGCTCGTCGTTACCGCCGACCGCATTGACATAGGCCACGGGACAACCGAGCGCACGGGCGGCGTCGGTCACGAGCTGCTGCCGCAAGGCGCCCTTGCCGTGATGCCATGGGCTGGCGGAAAGGTTGACCATGAGGCCGGGCTTGTGGGCGGTCAGCCATTGGACCGGATTGAAATGATGCACCGAACGGGTGGTGAGCACGGGGTTGGTCCAGATATCCTCGCAGATGGTGATGCCGATTTTTCGGCCGGCGACCTCGATCAATCCGGGCGAGGCCGCGGGTTCGAAATAGCGGTCCTCGTCAAACACATCGTAGGTGGGCAGCAGGCATTTCCGGGCATAGTACTCGATGCGGCCGGCCCGGCAGAGGGCGACGGCATTGAAAAAACGGCGGCCTTCCGGGGCCGGATTGGGGATGACGGTTCCCACGAGCGCGGGCACCGGGCCAATGGCCGCAGCGATCTGGGTGAGGCTTGCTTCCACATCCGGCACAAATTGCCTTTTAAAGAGCAAATCGCGCGGGGGGTAGCCGCAGACCGCCAGTTCAGGGAAAACCACCAGCTCCGCGCCACCGGCCACAAGCGTGTTGTACGCCGTCAGGATGAGCCGGCGGTTGCCGGCAAGGTCTCCGACGGTGGTGTTGATTTGGGCAAGGCCGATGTGCATGGCTGACAGCAGGGTGGTGGGATTTGTGGCGCCTGACAACCTGCAACGCGCTTGCGCGCGGCTTCGCCGGGCGTTTTCATGCGGCATGGGAAATTTGCCGCTCATCCTCGCTTCGGCCTCACCGCGCCGCCGCGAGCTTCTCGCCAGCCTCGGCGTGCCGTTTGAAATCATTCCCGCACCCATTGCAGAACACGAGGATCCGGCGAGCGACCCGCGGGAGATGGTCGCACGCAATTCCGCCCTCAAGGCCGATTGGGTCGCCGTGCGCCGGCCCGAGGCACTCGTGCTGGGCGCTGATACCACGGTGTTCCTCGACGGTCACGCCCTCAACAAGCCGGGCGATGCCGCCGAGGCGCGGGCGATGCTGCGCCGTCTCAGCGGTCGGACGCATACGGTTTTCACGGGGCTGGCCCTGCGCCGAGTCGCCGACAACCTGCGGCTCGAAGACTGTGCCTCCAGCGAGGTGACGTTTCGCGTGCTCGATGACACCCTGATCGAAGACTATCTCGGGCGGGTCCACACCCTCGACAAGGCTGGCGGCTATGCCATCCAGGAACACGGGAATATCATCGTGTCCGGGCACACCGGCTCCCGGACGAACATCATCGGCCTGCCGCTCGAAAACGTGAAACAACTGCTGGTCCGGTCCGGTCTGTCCGTCTGAAAGCCCGCCACGTTTCCTCGCATGAATGTTTCGCCCGTATCACCTCCCCGGCCTGCCGGCCCCCGGCCGGCGGCGCCGCGACGTGCGTCGGGCAGTCCCGAGGTTCGCGCGATCCAGATCGGTGTGATCGGCACGATCGTGGTGCATCTGCTGCTGCTGTGGCTGGTGCCGAAAGTGCGCTGGAGCGAAGTTGTGGCGGTCAACGGCCCGGCTGCCCCAGCCAGCAGCCAGGCGTTTGAAGTGCAGCTCGCCCCGCCCGAGATTGCGACTCCGGCAGTGCCAATGCCGGCGCCGGCGGCCCCGCCCAAGTTTGTCGAGACCAACCCCGCGGCCCCGGATAATGTGCCGGATAAAACGAGCAACGTTGCCGCACAAAACCAGCAAGTGGCGCAGGCCATTCCCACCCCCAACGGCAAAAGTGACGCCCCGCTGAGCCAGGGCGACCCCGACCACCCTTCCACCGCCATCGTGTCCGGCCAGCGGGCCGAATTACGTTCCCTTCCGGTCGCCCCCGCCCCGCCTCCTCCCCAGCCGGTGTCGGCAAATAATGCGCCAAACCCGCCGCAACGCGCCCAGACTCCGTTGCCGGGCTCTGAACTGGCGCAGGGCGAAAATGCCGCCAGCCCGGGGACCGATGTTGCGGCACCCGGTCCCAGCCCTTCCACCGTTTCGAACCGGGTGCAGGGCAATCCTGGCGTGACGGCGACGAACAGTTTCACGATCGGTCTGAACATCCCGGTTGATCCGCAGCATCCGCAAATCCGGCCGAGCCTGACCACGACGGCGGTGCAGGCCCGGCCGACCCCGTTGCTGAACAATTTTACCGGCACCGAGCACACCGGCCTCACGGCCTACGATGCCAAGTGGAGCAGTTACGGCGAATATCTGCAGCTGCTTGTCAATTCGGTGGACGCGCAGTGGGAACGGATTATCCGGCAGAGCTCCATTTACCCGCCCGTCGGCAGCCGGGTCATGGTGACTTTTCGCCTCAATGCGCGCGGAGAAATTGCGGCGATCCTGCGGGTGGGGGGCAGTGCCAACCACGACGCGCAGGATACCTGCATCAGCGCCATCGTGCGCACGCCACGCGCCGACGGGATACCCTTCTCCTACGGACCATGGTCGGCGGATATGATCGCGACACTGGGCGACGCGCAGGAACTGACTTTTGAATTTCTCTATGAGTGAGACATCCGGCGGGTACAGGGCATTATGGGCCACCCTTCCGCTCGGACCCGGAGTCGAGGTGCTCACCCATGATGCCTCTGGCCTGGCGGCGCTCGCCAAACCGGCCGGAGTGCTGTCGCATCCGAATCGTACCGGCGAACAGGCTCGTTCAATCCTCACAGCCG
>CAIXIZ010000316.1 GCA_903919625.1 uncultured Verrucomicrobiota bacterium | reverse complement strand
TTGCTGGTGCGTCCCGAGGTGTAAAACGCGGCCTCATTGGGCGAGGCCAGCCGCTTGAGCTCGGTGGCGATCAGGGCAAACGCGGCGTCCCAAGTAATGGGTTCGTAATGCGACGCGCCGGGCCGCAGGCACATCGGTTCGGTCAGCCGGCCTTGTTTCCCGAGCCAAAAGTCAGATTTTTCCGCGAGCTCCGCCACGCTGTATTGCCGGAAGAACTCCGGGGTAATGCGTTTGCGGGTGGCCTCGTCTGCCACCGCCTTGGCGCCATTTTCGCAAAATTCCGCCATGTTGCGGTGCTCATCCGGGTTGGGCCAGGCGCAGCTTTGGCAGTCAAAGCCCTTCTTCTGGTTGATCTTAAGCAGCAGCTTGGTCGTCCGCACCAAGCCCATCTCCTCCATCCCTATCGCAATAGATTTCTGGATGGCCTTGAGTCCGGCGGCCGACTTGCTGGGCGCGCCGATGCGGGTGCCGTCGAGTTCAACCGGGGGCTGGGCAGAGGGGTGAGAATCGTGATTGTCTGGCATCGGAGAGAAAATTGGACACGAATGGGTGGTTTTAGGCAAGCCATGTCCGTTGCACACCCTAATTTCAGCCACCCTCTCCTCGGATGCATCCTGACCCCAAGTCGGAAGGCCCTGGCTCTGCCATGAAAACACCCGCCCTTTCGTGTGCCTGGCCGGTACGCCGCTTGGAGCGCGGGCGCAAAGTGGCGCGGGTCACCGACATGCTGGCGGTCGAGGAGCCGCTCGAATTGCGGGTGCGCGGTCGCGCGGTTGCCGTGGTGATGCGCACGCCGGGACACGATGCCGAACTGGCGGCGGGCTTCCTGCTGACCGAGGGCGTCGTGCGTTCAGCCGATGACATCTACGATATCATGCAGTGCCGCACTCCCGGCACGGTGGCAGAGGAGGGCAATGTGATCGAGGTGGTGCTGCCCAAGTCGCTCAAGGTGGATTTTGGGAGTCTCACGCGGCATGTTTTCAGCGCGACCAGCTGCGGACTGTGCGGCAAGGCGACCATTGAGTCGGTCCGGCAGCATTTCGCGCCGGTGCGCGGTGCCTTGCGCGTCAGCCCGGCTGTCCTGCGCGCCCTGCCCGAAAAGCTGGCAACCGAGCAACCGACCTTCCAGACCACCGGCGGGCTGCATGCCGCAGGCCTGTTTGATCTGGACGGCAAACTGCTGGTGGCTCGTGAGGATGTGGGACGCCATAACGCGGTGGACAAAGTGCTCGGTCACGCGTTGCGCGCGGGCTGGCTGCCCTTGCACCGGCACATCCTGATGGTCAGCGGGCGGGTGTCATTTGAGGTCATGCAAAAGGCGCTGGCCGCCCGCGTGCCCGTGGTCGCGGGCGTGTCTGCGCCAACCAGTCTGGCGGCGGAATTTGCCCGGGCCAACGGCCAGACCCTCGTGGGATTCCTGCGGGCCGACCGGCTGAATGTCTATGCGGGCCGGCTGAAGGCGGAATGACGCCGTCAGTCCCGCTCAGGGCCGGGCGGTTGCGGGGTTGGGGACAAAGGCACCGCCCTTGAGCAGGAGGTCGCGCACTTCCTTCGAGCGCGCGTCCCAGGCACCCTGCTTTTGCGGGGTGATGTTGTTATGGTCGGACTCTATCATGGGTACGGCCTCCTTTGCTCCCGGGATTTGGTCAAAGGCAGTCCAAATGCCGACGGGTGGGGCGGTGGTGTCGATGAAGCCCATCGCGATGAGCGCCTTGGCCTTGATGCGCGAGGCGAAGTTGACGGTGTCGAAATAGGCGCCCGTTTCGCCGGCCTTGGCATTGTTGGGATTGTTGGTGAGCCAGTTGGGGTAGCCGGTTTTGCGGCCATGGAGGTCGCCATTGAAATCGGCCCCGGAAGGCTCGTTGACCAGCAGGGCGGTGATGTTCGGGCGGAGACCGGCGGTGACCAGGCTCTGCTGGCCGCCCATGCTGGTGCCCATGAACACAATGGTTTTCCCATCCCAGTCCGGGCGGCTCATGATGTAATCCACGGCGCGGGCATCGCGCAGATACATTTTCAGGAAATAGGAGGTCTCCCGGTCGGTGTTGCCGATGGACTGGTAGTTGTTCAGCTCGGGATGCTGTTGCTGACCTTCGTTGGGCGGGATGTCATGCGAATCCACATCAAGGGCGAGCCAGCCTTCCGCGGCGCGATCCGTGACGGAGTTCGGCTGCAAGTTATAGACTCCGGCATATTGATAGAGGATGATGGCGGGGAATTTCCCTTCACGCGCGGGTTTGGCGAGGTAGCCCTGAACGTGCGACCCGACGCTGTCCAGTTGCACCGTGGACAATTCCACTCCGGCCTTGTTCGCCTGGCCGGGCGTGAGCACCGGGTTGATGGGGATTTTTGCCAACTCGGCCAGCTTGCCATCCCAGAACGCATCAAAGTCAGCCGGGCGCGGCGCCGCCGGCTGCAGTTTCGTGGGGGCCCCTGCGGCCCCCAGGGTGAGCCCCCCGGCACCGCCGCCACGCGTCCCGCCACCCCGCGCGGGCGTGGGCGGATTTAACACCTGGGCCAGCTGCGGGCGCTGCGGCTCGGTGAGCATGGGGTTGAGCCGGTCACCGAGGCCGGAGCGCAGCTGCAGATAAGCCGCCTGCGCAGAGTTCACTGCCGTCTGGGCCTGCGCCACGGCATCCAGCAGTGGTGCAATGGTGGAGGCCTGTGTCTCAGTCAGGGAGAGGCCGGACTTGAGTGCATCGAGCGTGGGCAGCGGCAGGCTGGGTGCGCTGGGTGCGGCGCCAATCCCCCTGGCGCCACCACCGCCGGGGGCCGCACCGGGCGGCGGGGAGACCTGGACATAGAGCATGGTTGGCTCGCTGGCCGTGAACTCGATGGCCGCATTGCCGGTCGCGAGGCTGAAGGTGCCGGTTTTGACGGTCGCGGAATTGTTGGTTTTGACGGTGTAACTGAAATCGCCGGCTGGTACGGTGATTCCAGGAGTGGGTGTGATGGTCCAACCGGCCTTGTCGCCGAGATTATAAATGCTGCTCGGATGGAAGGGCGTGGCGGTGACCGGGGCGGGAGCCTGCGGACCGCGCTGGGCGGTAAGGGGCAGTAGGGAGGCAAGGAGGACAGAGGCGAACAACAGCCCGGGACGGGTGCGGCTGGGCAGGCGGAGGGGGGCGGATGCAGTCATGATAATGGATAACCGAATTTGGCGACATTACTTCTGCGCGAGCGCCTGATTGATGGCGGCCTCGACGAGCGGGGAAATGAGGGCATAGCCAGTGGCATTGGGATGGGTGCCATCGGCGCTGAGCTGCGGATTCATGCCATTGTTGGCGCCCGCCATCGGGGTGTGGATGTCCACAAAAAACACCTCGCCAGGACGCGTGGCGGCATACGCCTTGATCCATTGGTTGAGGGCGACAATGCGCACCGCGCCGTCGGTGACGCTGGGCTGCCAGAAATAACGGGTGGACGGCATCACGGAGCAGAGCACGACCTTGATCTTGTTCAGCTCCGCGAGGTCGATCATCGAACTGAGATTGTCCTGGATCATCTCCTGAGTGCTGCGGCCCAGGTTGCCGGCGATGTCGTTGGTGCCGGCCAGAATCACGACTACTTTGGGCTGAAGGGCAATCACGTCCGGCCGGAAACGGATCAGCATCTGCTGGGTTGTCTCCGAAGTGCGGCCCCGGCCGATATAATTGGTCTTGCCGGGGTAAAGGGTGCCGAAGGAGCGCTGCCAGTTTTCCGTAATCGAGTCGCCCAGAAAAATGACGCGATTTTCGCCCGGCGCGGGCGGGCCAAGCCTGGCATTGGCCTCATGGAAAACCTTCAAGTCGGCGAGATCCCACTCCAGCCGGGAAGCCCAGTCGACGCGCGTCCCCGGAGGGTTGGGAATGACACTGGAATACTGGCTGGCGCCGCGGGCGGGGGGAGGTGGGACGGTGGGCGCTGCGGGTGGCGCCGGTGGCGCCGGTTGCGCGGGTAGGGGGGAAGCCATCAGGGCGAGGCCGATGGCGATGAACACGAATGGGGCAGGTTTGGTCAGCATAAGCATGCTCCTGGCGGGGTTTAGGGGGTGGAATAGTGTGGCCGGACGAGAGAACGGACTCTGCCAGACCGGGATGGCCGGCCCAAAACCTTATCAGCTCTAACTGTAGAGGCTCATGCCCGTTCACGCTGCTTGACGGGGGGCACGACGGGACGCACGGGCAACGATTTGCCCTCAAACCAGGTGCCTTCGACGAGCGTGGCGGTGGGAATGGCCGGCAGGCCGCGGACATTCTGATGAAGCTGGCCGGCGAGAATCTCGACCGCCGCCTCGCCCACCCGGTGACAGTTTTGGCGGACTCCCGCCGTGCGGCCATCGGTTTCGGTGAGAAATATGTCAACAAACGCCAGATCGCGTGGCACCGCCAGCCGGAGCGGTGCGAACTGAGGCCGTACAAACGGCGCGAAGCTGATGATGACCTCGGGACGGTGATGTTGCACCCACCGTCCGAACAGCAGGCGGGGCACAAGATTCAGCCGCCCGGGGTCAGGATAGGACAAAATGGGGATCCGCGTCGCGGACGGCAGCGATTGCTGTTCGGCGAGAAAACCGGCGGACCAGGCAAGTTCCACAAAGTCGTCCCACCACTGTGGCATCACCAAACCGATGCGCCGGTAACCGGCCGCGCGCGCCTGCCGGACCGCAAGCTGCATCACGGAGCGCTGGTCGTTGGTCACCAGGTGCAGCTGCGGTTCCCGCGGGGAAAAATCAATTTTGACCGCACTGAACCGGGCCCAGTCGAATTCCAGCCGCGTCTCCACCTCGGCCCGATGGGATGCGAAGACGAGGCCGGTGATGCCCCGCGCATGGAGAATGTCGCTCAAGCGACGGGAAGAGAGGCCGCGTTCCCCCAGCCAGAAATGCTCCAATTTGTAACCGAGCTGAGTTGCCTTGGCCGTGGCGCCTTCAAAGAACATCCGGTGGGCGGAGTGCTTTTTCCAACCCCAACGGGTGTCCCAATGGGTCACGTAGGCGAGAATGGGCCGGTCCTGCCGGGTATGCGCCCGGTGCCGGTAGGCGACCAGGGCGCTGAGCGCGGGATCGGGTTGGTAGCCCATTTGCTGCGCCAGCTGCCGGAGCCTTTCCCGGGTGGCGGGCGGAAGCGAAGCGTGGTTGCGCAGCGCCAGCGAGACCGTCGTGACATGCACCCCGGCCCGGCGGGCGACATCGCCCATGGTGATACGCTGGTTCATGGCGGCAGACGCGGCTGGTTTCCCGGCGGATCAACCCCGCGACCAGGGCGTGTTGGTTTTGGCGGTGGTGGAGGGAACAAGGCCGTCCGCCGTCATTTCCTTGAGCAGGCTCGTGAGGTAGGGGATGAGCTGCTTCTTGCGAGAGACGACCCCGGGGAGGTCGAAGATCTCGTTTTCCTCCTCCACGGAATAGCTGATGCGCTGGATGAAAGCCGGATCACCGCGCACCAGCAGGAGCGAGTTTTGGGTGTTGATGTCGGTGACCAGCAGAGCGGCAAAGGCCAGACGCTCCTCCTCCCGCAACGCGGCGAGCGCGGCGGCCAGCGCCCGGGCATGCGCGTGAAAATTGTCAAAGCCAAGCTCCTCGACCTGGGACACGGCAAAGCGCACACCGTCCTCATCGTAGAGCTTGAAGTCGGAGCGGACCACTTTTTCCGGCGGGCTGGCCAGGATGACCGAGCCGGAGCTGAAAATGAGATCGGCCAGGGCGCGGGCGGTCAGACCGGCGTGGGTTTCGAGCCAGGCAAGAGTGCGGGCGTCTTTGCCGGTGGTGGTGGGACTCTGGAGATTGAGCGTGTCAGAGACCAGCCCGGCCATCATCAGGCCGGCGAGCTCGGGGGAGGGCTTGAATCCGTCGCGGCGGAACAGGTCCGCGACTATGGTGCAGGTGGACCCCACCGGTTCGTTGAGAAACAGGATGGGTTGGGGGGTGTGCAGCGAACCGAGGCGATGATGGTCAATGATCTCGACAATGTTGACCTGGTCAGCCCCCGCCACCGCCTGGCTGAGTTCGTTATGGTCCACCAGGACCAGGCGGGTCGCGACGGGCTTGAGAAGATCGCCCTTCGAGAGCACGCCGACGAGGGTGGCGGCGTCATCGAGCACCATAAAGGCCGCGGTGTGATGATCCAGGGTGGGCATTTTGCGGCGGAGATCAGCGATGCGGGCATCGGGATGAACGGAGGCAAAACGCGGCTCGATCACCCGGGTAATGGTGGCGGCGGCCCGGACGACCCAGGCCGTGGTCGCGGAGTCGTGCGGACTGACGAGCAGGCCGGTGCCGCGCGCCTGCGCCTGGGCGACAATGTCGTCGTCCACCGGCAGGTTGCTGGTGATGATCAGGGCGCGGACGCCGAGCTCAAGGGCGCGCAGCTGGATTTCCCGCCGGTCCCCGACGATGATCAGCGAGCGGTCGGCGGGGATATGCTCCTGCTCGGACACTTTCCAAAATGAGCGCGTGGCCATGGTGCCAAGACGGATATAGAGCTCCTCGAGCCGGCCGGCATCGGCCGCGTGCAGGATGCGGGCCTTCAGGGCGCGGGCGATGTGGTCGAGCGAGGTGTGCACCTGGCGCATGAGGCGCGGTTCACTGGCCCGCGGGATGAAGATGCCGCCGAGATGCGCGAGCGCGAGGGTGCCGATGACCCGGCGCTCCGGGCCCGTGACCGGGAGCACCCGAAGATTATGACGGTCGAGCAGATCCAGGGCCTCGGCACAGGTGGCGTCGGAAGACACCGAGACCACCTCCGCCGCCATGAGGTCTCGGACGCGGGGAGAGACGTCGTTCAGGTAAAGTGGCAGCGGCTGGCCAAAGCGGGCGAGAATGGCGTCGATTCGGGCGTTGGAATTTCCGCACCTGGCGGCAACATGGCCGCGTTCGCCGCGGTGCTCCTTGTACGCCGCATAGGCGAGGGCCGAGCAGATGGAGTCGGCATCAGGATTTTTGTGGCCGATAACATAGGTGATGGGCGAGGGGGCCGTTGCGGTCATGGAAAGGGCGGGAGTGAAGCAGACCCGGCGTGAGGGGGAAATAAAAAAGCCCCGCCGGTCGGGCGGGGCTGGAAAAGACGCGGCTGGATTATTTGGCCTGATTCGGCTTTACCCCCGAGGGGCTGCCAACCATCGATTTGCCCGACGGACCATAAATCATCTGGTGAGAACTTCTGTCGTTGCTGAACGGGATGCAGGTGGTGATATCGTTGGTCTGGGCGCCCTTGGTATTGACGAGCCCATTTTTCCCCACGATGATGCTGGTGTATTTGGCGACATTTCCCCCGAGGAAGTAAATGTTTCCGCCCGCGTCTGCATAGGTGCCTTTGCTCTTGTCCCAGTTGCCGTCTTTTCTCAGGCCCCGGGTCCAGATGAGGGGGGTGGTGCCGGGATCACCCGTGCGCAGGCCGCCGGCAAACTCAAACGCGGGCGTTTGTTTGGCGAACAGGGGGTCGATCACACTCTTATTGGTGGGAATCACAATGCTCGTGGGATTGCCGTCAACAATCTTGGCATTTTCATCGGTCGATGACAGCCAGAACTTGGGTTCGCTGATGCCACCGCCCTTGGCCAGGATTGCGATCCAGATGAAATAGGGCGAGCCACCGCTAAACGTCCTGGCCTGGGGATTTAGGGGGGAGGGGTCGGGCAGGAATCCGTCTTCCGATCCGGTGGCAATGGCGGCCTGGCCGATGGCGCGCAGATTGGTGGCATCGACCAGCCGTTTCGCGGTTTTCTGCACCTGGGAAAGATTGGGCAGGATGATCGCGGCCAGAATGCCGATAATCGCGATAACGGTGAGCAATTCAATGAGGGTGAAGCCCTCAGTGGGGCGACGGGTGGAGTTGGACATGTTAGGGGAAGGAGTTTTCATGCAGCAGGTAATATTGTGGGATGGAAAAAGCAACACCAGAAACTTAATTTCTTGCGAGGCTGGACAAACTCTCCGCGCACTTTCTACCCTCATGCAATGAAAATCTTTCTCGACGGCAGATTTGTGGACGAAGCTGACGCCAAAGTCTCGGTGTTTGACCACGGCCTGCTCTATGGCGACGGCGTGTTTGAGGGCATCCGGCTCTACGCCGGCAACGTGTTTCGTCTGGAGGAGCATCTGGAGCGGCTGGAATATTCCGCCAAGGCCATCCTGCTCACCCTGCCCATGTCGCGGGCGCAGTTTCGCGACGCCACCTGTGAGACCTGCCGGGTCAACGGCCTGCGCGACGCCTACCTCCGCCTCGTCGTCACGCGCGGCGTGGGCGATCTCGGCCTCGCCCCCTGGTCGTGCCCGAAGCCGACGGTGTTTGTCATCGCCGGAAAAATTTCCATCTACCCGCAGGAGCATTACGACAACGGACTGGCCATTGTCACCGTGCCAACCCGGCGGGTTGGTCCGGCGTCGCTGCCGCCGACCGTGAAGTCGCTGAACTATCTCAATAACATCCTGGGCAAAATCGAGGCCCGGCAGGCCGGCGCGCTGGAGGCGATCATGCTCAACGACCAGGGCTTCGTCGCCGAGTGCACGGCCGATAACGTGTTCATCGTCCACAAGGGGGAGCTGTTTACGCCGGCGGGGTCGCACGGCGCGCTCAAGGGCATCACGCGGGGCGCGATCTTCGACATTGCCGCCGAACTCGGGCTGTCCATCCGCGAGGCCGCGCTGACGCGCTATGACCTCTGGTGTGCCGACGAATGTTTTCTGACCGGCACCGGGGCCGAGGTCATTCCGGTCGTCAAGCTTGATGGCCGCGAGATTGGCAGTGGCAAACCTGGTGCTGTCACCGCCCGCGTGCTGGCGGCATTCCGCCGGCGGGCGCAGACTGAGGGCACGCGAATTTAAAAACGATCCGGCAGAACTGCGGCCCTGGGCCGCCGGCCCCGTTCGTCAGGATATTGTGCTGCGCGGAGCTTGCCAGCGCGCCGTGTGCCGATATGGTAAGACCCATCCAATTTCCAACCATGCCCAGTCCGCTCAAATGCAGCCTATGCAAACAGCCCGCCACCGTGCACCTCACCCAGATCGTGAGCGGCAAGGTCCATAAGGTGGACCTGTGCGAGTCCTGCGCCCAGGCCAAGGGGGTGACCGACCCCAACGGTTTCTCGCTGGCCGACCTGCTGCTCAAAGCCTCGCTCAACCCCGGCCCGTCCGCCGCCGGGCTGCGTTGCGAACAATGCGGGGCCACGGCCGCCGACTTCAAAAAGCACGGCCGCTTTGGCTGCCCGCATTGTTATGTCACCTATGCCGGGCTGCTGGCGCCTTTGCTGGAGAACATGCACAAGGGCGTCAGCCACACCGGCAAGGTTCCGCGCCGCGCCCTTGAGCGCAAATCGCTCTACGATCGCCTCACCAAGCTGGAGCTGGACCTGAACGAGGCGATCAAAAGCGAACGTTATGAGGACGCCGCCCGCGCGCGCGATGAAATCCACCAGGTCCGCCAGTCCATCACCCCGGAGATCCGTCCGGCGAAACGCTGACCATGAAAATTGCCGACCTGCTCGCCACGCCTTCCGAGCTCACTGACACCGCCAGCAGCAAGACCGCCATTGTGCTGATGACGCGCATCCGGCTCGCGCGCAACCTTGACGGCCGCTCCTTTCCCGGCCGGGCCAAAGCCGTCCAACGTGGCCAGGTGCTGGAGGTCTGCCGGGCCGCCGTGGAAGCCGCGGGGCCGATGAAACGGGCCGCCAGCGCGACGGTCGAGGAGCTGTCCGACCTCGAGCGGCAGATGCTGGTCGAGCGCCATCTGATCTCGCGCGAACTCAGCGGTTCGTCCGGCCAGGCGGGGGTTGTGATCAACAAGGAGCAGACCGTGTCGGTCATGATCAACGAGGAGGACCACCTTCGCCTCCAGGTGCTGCGCTCGGGCCTCCAGCTGAAAAAGGCCTGGGCCGCGATTGACGGCCTCGACACCGAGCTGGAAGAGCGGCTCGACTACGCCTTTTCGCCCACCCTCGGCTACCTCACCGCCTGCCCGACAAACCTCGGCACCGGGATGCGCGCCTCCGCCATGATGCACCTGCCCGCGCTGGTCATTTCCGGGCAGATGGAACGGATCGTCCGCGCCGTCAACCAGCTTGGCCTGGTGGTGCGCGGGCTGTTCGGCGAAGGCTCGGACGCGAGCGGCAGCATCTTCCAGATTTCCAACCAGACCACCCTGGGGGAAAGTGAGGAGCAGATTCTCCAGCGCCTCGGCAGTGTGCTCAACACCATCAATGAGCACGAGCTGAACGCTCGCGCCAAGCTCCTCGAGACCGACGCCCACAAGCTCCTCGACAAGATCGGCCGCGCCTATGGCATCCTCCAGCACAGCCACCTCCTCAGTTCCAGCGAGGCGATGAACCTGCTCTCCCTGCTGCGGCTGGGCATTGACCTCGGCGTCTTTCCCGCGGCGACCCGCGCCATCATTGACCGGCTCCTGATCGAGTGCCAGCCCGGCCACCTGCAACATGCCGCCAAGGGCACTTTCGAGCCCGGCCAGCGGGACGTCCTGCGCTCCGGGCTGCTGCGTTCCGAGTTTGCCAATTTCGCCAAACCCGATTTCATGGTGGTCGGCCGCAATTAATCGCACCCAATCATGGACGGACAACTCAACAACTTCACGCCTCGCGCCCAGCAGGTGCTGGCGCTCGCCCGCAAGGAGGCTGAGCGCTTCCACCACAACTATCTCGGCACGGAGCATCTCCTCCTCGGCCTGATCAAGCTCGGCCAGGGGGTGGCCGTCAGCGTGCTCCAGAAGATGGGGCTCGACTTGGAGACCGTCCGCAACGCCGTGGAGAAACAGGTCGGCACCGGCGCGGAAAGCAATGTGCCGGGCGGCGTGCCCTACACCCCCCGCGTTAAAAAAGTGCTCGCCCTCGCCGGCCGGGAGGCGAAGCAGCTCAACCATTCCTATGTCGGCACGGAGCATCTGCTCCTGGGCCTGTTGCGCGAGGGCGAAGGGGTGGCCGCCCGCGTGCTCAAGTCGCTCGACGTGGACATTGAGCGGGTCCGGCAGGAAATCATGAAGGAGCTTGATCCGCAGTTTGGCGGCACCGGTGCCGGCGAAAGCGGCGAGGAGCAGGCCGCGGCCGCCGGCAACCCGCAGCGTCCGACCGGGGCGACCGACGAAAAGAAGGAGGTGAAGACCCCCGCCCTCAAGGCCTTCGGCCGCGATCTCACCGAGCTGGCCCGCAAGGGCGAACTCGACCCGGTGGTCGGCCGGAAGGCCGAGATCCGCCGCGTGGTCCAGATTCTCTGCCGGCGCACGAAAAACAACCCCGTCCTCATCGGCGAGGCCGGGGTCGGCAAGACCGCCATTGTCGAAGGTCTCGCCCAGGAAATCGTCAGCGGCATTGTGCCGGAAATCCTGCTCGACCGGAAAGTCATCACCCTGGACCTTGCCCTCATGGTGGCCGGCACCAAATACCGGGGCCAGTTTGAGGAGCGCATCAAGGCGGTGATGGACGAGATCCGCCGTTCGAAGAACGTCATCGTATTCATTGATGAGATGCATACCATCGTGGGGGCCGGGGCGGCCGAAGGTGCCATGGATGCGTCCAACATCTTCAAGCCGGCGCTCGCCCGGGGCGAGCTCCAGTGCGTCGGCGCGACCACGCTCACCGAATACCGCAAATACATCGAGAAGGACTCCGCCCTCGACCGTCGTTTCCAGTCCGTGAAGGTTGAGCCGCCCTCGGTGGAGGACACCATCACCATCCTCAAGGGCATCCGCTCGAAATACGAGGACCATCACAAGGCGATCTTTACCGACGCCTCGCTGGAGGCGGCCGCCAAACTCTCCGACCGCTACATCACCGGCCGCTTTCTGCCCGACAAGGCGATTGATGTGCTGGATGAGGCCGGGTCGCGCGCCCGCATTGGCGCGCTGGTCCGCCCGCCGGATCTCGACAATCTGGCCAAGGAGATCGATCTGGTCTGCGCCCAAAAGGAGGCTGCCATCGCCGCCCAGCGCTTTGAGGAGGCCGCCAGCCATCGCGACCATGAGAAGCAGCTGCGCACCCGGCTGGATGAGGCAACGGTCGCCTGGAAAAAATCCCGCGACGAGAAGCGCATCACCGTCGACGAGGAGCTGATGACCCAGG
>CAIXIZ010000315.1 GCA_903919625.1 uncultured Verrucomicrobiota bacterium | reverse complement strand
GATCAACACCTACCCGCAGAATCTGCTCGCCCCCGACGCCTACCTCGGCCTGGCGCGGGCCCACGCCAGCCTCGTGGCCGGACCGGACTATGATCAGGGCTCCACCCGGGAGGCCATCACCTATTTCGAAGATTTCATGCTCCAGTTCCCCCAGGATCCCAACATCCCCGCCGCCGACAAGGGCCTGCGTGACATGAAGGAGACCCTGGCGCAGAGCAAAATCATCATCGCTGATTTTTATTTCTACAAACGCGACAACTACGCTGCCGCCCGCGTCTTTTATAACGAGGCCATTACGATCTATCCCGACTCACCCACCGCCGCCACTGCCCGGACCCGGCTGGCCACAGTGGACGCCGCTGAGGCCAAGGCCAAGGTGTCAGGGCCGCGCCGGAAATTCCTCGGAATTTTCTGAACCGTCCGGCGGGCTCGCCGGCAGGGCGCAGCGCCCGCACCTTTTTCCCATGCGTTCCGCCTTTTCGCTCCTCTTTGCCGGCCTGGCCGGCTTGATTGCGCTCGACGGTTGCGCGCACTACCAGCTCGGCTCGGGAACCAAACCTGGATTTGCCACGCTGTACATCGCGCCGGTTCAAAATCGCAGCGATCTGCCGCAGGCCGCCGCCATCGTGTCCGCCCAGCTCCGGGAAGCGTTCCTCCGCGATGGCCGCGTCGGGCTCGTGGGCTCTCCGGCCGAAGCCGACGCCACCCTCGCCGTCACCTTGGTCAGTTACAGCCGCGAAACCCTCACCACGCAGCCCGGCGATGCAGGCCTCGCCCGGAAGTTCGGCCTGACGCTCAACGCCACCGCCACGCTGCACAGTCAGCGCTCCGGCCAGACGCTTTTTGCCGCCCGCCCCTTGCAGGCCGAACGCCAGATCTTCACCGACAGCGGCCAATTGCTGGCGGAAACCAACGCCGTCCCGCTGTTGGCCGAAACGCTTGCCACGGCGGCCCTCCACGCCACGCTCGACACCTGGTGAGGATGGACGCGAAGGCAGTGCGTCAATGCTGCAACGCGGTCCGCAATTGTTGGGCGGTCCCGGCCCAGGTCGGCAGCGTGCGGGTGGCCGCATCCGCCGCCAGCGCGCGCCATACGGCGTCATCCCCAAGCACACCGCGCAACGCGTCTGCCCAGGCGGTCGTGTCATTGACCCGCACCGGCAGGCATCCGCCACCATCGGCATTTTCACGCAACACCGGCAGATCGCTGCAAACGCAAGGCACGCCCTGCCACAGCGACTCAATCACCGGCAGCCCGCAGCCTTCCGCGATGGTGGGAAACGCGGTCGCCCGGGCCGCAGCGTAAAGCTGCAACAGCGCGGCATCATCCACCCCTTCATGATGGGTCAACGGCCGGCCCGCTTTGCGCAGCGCCCTGGCCCGTGCTGCAACCGGCCGGCCAAAATGCGGGTTCACGCGCCCCACCAGATGCAGTTCAAACTTCAGCCCTTCGCCCCACAGCGCCTCGCATGCCTCCATTAGCAGAATCTGGTTTTTGCGCGGCTCCAGAATGCCGACGCACAGCAATCCCGGCGCAGGCGGCACGGCTGCCCGGGTGCGCGGGCATCGGCTGAAATCTGCCCCGAGCGCCAGCAGATTTGCTTTCGTGCGCACCGGCCGGTCCTGCCAGCGCCAGAATTCAAGCAACTCCCGCCGGCTGGCCTCCGAGACGGCCAGCACCTGGTCAAACTCCGCCAGGAGGGTCATGTATTCCGGGTGGCGCGCAACACTCTGTGGCCAGGTGATCTGCGGAAACCGCAGCGGAATGGCATCGTGGAAGATTGCCGCCAGCCTCGCCGGCCGTTCCCGTATGAATGCCGTGATTCCCGGCCGCTCCGCCTCGCTGAACAGCTCGCCCGTCAGCAGCCAGTCGTCCGCGCGCCAGGCGACGGGAACATGGGCGCCGGCCGTCCGCCACGCGCCACGCCACGCGTGCCACTCGACCGGCACCGCATCCGCGCCCAGCTCGTCGCGCAGGCGCGCGCTCACCCGGTTGAGCCCCGAGGCGTGCCCGGCGCGGCCG
>CAIXIZ010000314.1 GCA_903919625.1 uncultured Verrucomicrobiota bacterium | reverse complement strand
GGCGAAATCTTCTGGCTCAACCGGAATGCCAAGGACGATTCGCTCTGGCTCAACGCGAAGGCGGCAAAGAAAGCCGCCGCCCGCGGCGGACGGGGAAAAAAATCTGCTGACGAGTGAGATCAAGCCCGCAATAAGCCCGTGCGTAGATCCGGCACCGGAGGAAATTGTCCTGGCTGGTAATTTCTCCCCTTGCGGGGGCGTCAATGATTAGATGTGCCCCAACCTGAAGAGCCCCTGCGCAGTTGTTGGGTTGCTGCTGTGGTTGCTTCCGGGCAGTGGGGAGGGAAATTTGTATGCAGCCGAAAACGCGCCAGATGCTTCCCTGACGCCAGCTGGCCCGGCAGTAATGACCGAGATCAGCCTGGGCAAATGCTACGGCCCGTTTCGCAGCGAGTCTTACCTTGAAGTGGCTGCGGCGCTGCAGGCCTTGCCCGAGGCGGAACGCGTGGCCGAATTGCGAGCTTGGGCAGCCAGGCCGGGTGCAATTCCTAACTTGGGCGAATTTGATAACCAGGTTATCATCCTTTGCCAGATGCTCTTCCACTCCACCAATGAAATCGTCGGCAACAACCCGGCTAACGGTGACCCGTTAATAGTGCATGTGCCGAGGGAGAACCTGGGCGGACCCGATGAAAGATTTGGGTCACTGACCTTGGTCGATGGCATCCCATTTGCCATGCCAGCCCTTGGTGGTTCTGGCCGGGGTCCGATGCGGGCGGGAGCTTATTTGGAGAATTGCCTAAAAGTATATCAATGGACGTCGTTACATTATCAACCCCGCCCCTTGAAAGCCCGGCAACAGGCGTTGGAAATATTGCTGAAAAATTATCCGTGGAAGCCGCCATTTTTGCATAATGACAAACTGGAGAAACTCCTCGCTGAACAAATTGGAGCATACGAGCCGCCGCCCCTGCGCATTGCAAGTGGGTTTATCACCGGAGCACATCAGGTTCTAGACCACGACCATCCGGGCGATGGTCCACCGGAACTTTGGGAGATCGTTTCCGGGAACGCTGGGGAAGGCATAGAGGTCTACGGAGGGAGTCGGCCGTATTTTTATACTGTGACGCACCAACATGCCGGCGGCGGGAGGCCAGATCTCATTGCCAGTGGAAGGGGATTGCTTGATGTGCCTGATCCATTCCGTACCGAGGGATTTGAGGCATTATGGCCATCTCCAGATCCGGTAAAGGATGACTGGTTAATTTTCAAAATTGTCGATGCGCATGGAGCTGAACAGTCATATCCGTTCAGGGTAATGGGGCCACATGAGGTGGAAATCGGTGGCGCCTCCCCTTTGCCGTGGTGGAAAACAACGCATCCATTTTTGATTGAGGCAATCATCGGGTTGATTGTCGCTGGCGGAGTCGGTTGGTATGTACTCGGATGCGTTCCAAAAACAAAAGACAGCCGACATGAATTCCGTATAGAATGAACCCGACATCAAGTGCGGTTCGGGAGGCTAATACCGGGAGCGATCGTGCTGGCGTGGGTATGCACCAATCCCCGGCCTCAGTGGCTGCGGCGGTACGTGAGGGCTTTGTCGAGCTCGCGGGTCTCGACGCGGCGTTTGAGGTCGTCGCGTTTGTCGTAGAGCTTTTTGCCGGCGCAGAGCGCGATCTCGACCTTCACCAGGGCGTCCTTGAAATACATCCGCAAGGGGACCAGGGCGCGTCCGCCCGCCTCCAGCGCCTGGGTGATTTTGCGGATCTGGTGCTGGTGGAGGAGCAGCTTGCGCGTGCGGCGCGGGTCGTGGTTGTTGACGTTGCCGAAGGCGTAGGCCTCGATATGCGCGTTGAACAGCCAGAGCTCGCCCTTGCTGGCCCGGCCAAACGCGTCGTTGATCTGGGCGCGGCCGGCCCGGATGGATTTCACCTCGGTGCCTTTGAGCGCAATGCCGGCCTCAAATTTTTCCTCCACGAAATAGTCGTGCCGCGCCTTCGCGTTGCGGATTTCGGTATGACGGACCGGATCTGGTTTCGGGGCGGGCATGGCAGGACGAAACCATCAGGCAGGGCCTCCGCCGGCGCTGGCCGGCCGGTGGGCGCGCAATCACGTCCCCAGCTCGTAGCTGATCTTGCCCTCGATGATTTCGCGCAGGGCGACGTCCTCCAGGGAGAGTTTTTCGAGCGATTCGACCAGCGCGCGGCTGCCGCGACGGAGCTGCTTCACGCGACGCGACACCACGTTGATCAGCACGTTGGCGTCGGGAATGATCTTGTGCGCTTCTTTCAGGTAATCGTCTCTCATGGCGGGCGTGGGATGGTGAAATTGGTCGAGGGGTCAGCCAACCACAGCACGGGCCAGGCGGTCAAGGGCAAATTCCGGACCGCTTCCGGGGCGACCGGCCACCGGATCCACCACACCAAGGTTGACCCAAAGGCGGTTTCCTCCGAGCCTGCCCACCGCACCGCATCCCATGGCCACCACCCTTACCGCCGCCGATCCCGTGCAGCAGTTCTCCGTCTTTGCCGAGAACCGCGTGGGCCGCCTGCACGACCTCACGGCCCTGCTCAAGGCGCACAACGTCCACATCATGGCGCTCACCGTGCTCGACACGACGGACAGCTCCATCCTGCGCCTCATCGTGGACGACCCGGACAAGGCCCGGGAGCTGATGATCAACAACGACTACCCGCATACGCTGTGCGAGGTGCTGGCGGTCGAGATCGTCGATGAGGGCGACCTGAAGGGCGTGCTGGCCGCCCTGCTGGAGGCGGAGCTCAACATCCACTATATCTACAGTTTCATCAAACGACCAGCCGGCCGTGCCGCACTCGCGCTCAGTCTGGAGGACGCCGACGTCGCCGCGCAGGCGCTGCATACGCGCGGTTTCCGCGTGCTGACCCAGCGGGATATTTCGCGATGAGCGCTGGTTGAACGTACAACAATTGCCACAAGCGGCCCGCGCTACAGTTGGTCCGTGGCCAGGCCATCTGGCTTTCAACGCGGGTGGGCAAACGCCGGAGAAACAAAATCACCCGCCGGTACAGCGTAATCAGCCGGCTGCCCTCACCCCTTCGCGTCGGTCAGCTTTTCGCCATCGAGCAGGTAAATGCCGGTGAGATAACCCGCGTCAAATTGCTCTTCCACGTGAAGCTTGCCGTAGCAGGAGACGGGCACGTCCATGAGCTGCTTCACGCCTTTGGCCATTTTGACGACGACCCATTCGTTCATGTTGGGCACGCCGCCGTAGCAGCACATAAGGGGGCTGCGCACGAGCAGGAATTCGGTCACGAGACCGCCTTCCATCTTCACGGGCAGCATGAAGCCGGTGACGAGCGCTTTCTGGCCGTCAAATTTTTTGATGGTGGCGGGAATCTGCTTGGCGGACGAAGGCGGCTTGGTGCCGGGCTTGGCGGTGGCAGGGTCGAAGGTAACCGGGGTGAACGGGAAACCGGCGAGACGGTCGAAGTCGAGCTGGGCATAGCCGCCATCCAGAACCTTGGGCGGCTTGGCGAGCAGGGCGGGATCAAAGGTGACCGGCGGTGGCAGCGGCAGCGGGACGGCGGCCGGGGTAGGCGCGGGTGCCGGGGTGGGTGCTGCCTGCAAGGAAGCCAAGGCCAGCGCGCATAGCGTCAGCGCGGCGAGACGCGGGGATGACATGGACTTCAGCATGGCCGAAATGCTGTGCGGTCGGAGCACTTTGTCAAAGCGCAAAAACAGCCTGTCCCTTGCAGCCGTCGTGGGTCCGCACATCCATGTAGCCCGCTTCTCCCGAAGCAGGCGACGAGGAGAACGTAGCCCGGCTCGGGAGAGCCGGGACGGATCGTGGCACCCTTTTTACAGGATTCCGCAGCCGGTTTATTGCTTTCTGGCTTGCGGTCTGGCCTCCGTCCTCTGGCCTCTGGTTTTCTGCGTTTGCGCGCCCTCTCCGCCATGTCTGTGCCCTTGCCACCTTGCCCCCATTTGCCACCGCCCCGTGCCGGCCTGGACTGGCGGACGCTGCACGTCCATCGCGAAGACGTGCGGGGCGCGGAGTTTTACCACGACTGCCTCGAATACGCCCATGCGCTCTGGCAGCGCGGTCTCGCGGCCCGGGCGCTGCTTTGCCTGGACCGGGCGTTTGGCGCGGATTTGCGCGGTGACGAGCCGGTGTTGCGCGAATGGCCGTCACCCTATGCCGCGCTGGTCTGGTTCCTGCGCCACGCGCCATCGGCCAACCTCGTCGGCAACCCGCGGGTGCATTTTCAGCATTATGCGGGCCGGTTGGAAGGCCCACGCCGCGAGGCCCGCCGCGCCCGCGCCTGGGCCTGCTGGGCGCTTACCCGCGTGGTGCTGCCGGAGCTGCCCGGCGACATGAAGCATGAGGTGACCGAGCCGACCGTGGAAGAAATCGCCCGGCAGCTGGGCGTCCATGGTTGGCAAAGGGAGGAAGCGCATTGGCGTGCTGTGTTGCATCGTCCTGGGGGGAGAGCCTAGGAAATCAGGATGGGCCTGCGCAATTAGGGTCATCCGGCGCAATTTGAAACAAATTGGAGGCATCGCGGCACTTGACAGCCTACTAGGGAATTGACCCCATTACGCAAATGATTCGCAGCCCCACAATCCGATGCCTTATGGCGACGGCGTTTGCCGTGTACGGATTGCAGGCTTTTGGGAGCAACGCCACCTTGCCGGTGCTTATCCAGAATGTTCCGGACCAGTCGGTTGCGGCAGCAGGTCAGGCGACAACTGTAACCCTCAGCCAGTTTATCAGCAATCCCGAAGTGCCAGGCACGGCGGTGAGGATCAGCGTCCGCTTGGGCACTCAGGGCAGCGGGAACATCGACGTGGCACTGACTGATCTAACAACCCCCAAAACGGTAAAGAACTTTCTCGATTACATCAACGCCGGTGCCTACGCCAGCAACATAATTCATCGTTCAGTGCACGATTTCATCATCCAGGGAGGTGGCTTTTTTTTCCCCAACAACTCCTCCCTCATCCCAGTGCCCACCTTTGCCCCGGTACAAAACGAGTTTAAGCTTTCCAATACGCGGGGTACGATCGCGATGGCGAAAATCGGCTCCGATCCCAACAGCGCCACCAGCCAGTGGTTCATCAATCTGGCCGACAACTCGGCCAATCTCGATAATCAGAACGGCGGTTTCACGGTGTTCGGCAATGTGATCGGCAACACCATGACTGTGGCCGACGCCATCGCCGCCGTGCCGGTCGTTGATGCCACCAGCGCCCTTGGCGCTGTTTTTTCCAACTTACCTCTCACGTCACCTACGCTCTCCCGGGTCAATTGCGTCGAGACGTCCATCGCGATCATTCCGGGGCTCACGTTCACCGCCAGTTCGGCCAACGGTCAATTGGTGACCACCAGCATCAGCGGCGGCACCCTCCGGCTCATACCCTCGGCCACCAAGAGCGGAAGCACGTCCATCACCGTGACGGCCAGTGCGCTGGATGGTGGGGTGCTCACCACCACCTTTGGGGTGACGATCACACCCCCGCCTTCCGCGCCGGGCATCACGCTGAATCCCGTGGCTGCGACCGGTGTATTGGGGAAAGGCATCACTTTTGTGGTCGGCGCTTCCGGCGTGCCGACGCCCACTTTCCAGTGGCAGAGCGCGCCCGCCGGCAGCAGCAGCTTCACCAATCTGGCCAATAGCAGCACCATTAGCGGTGTGACCTCCGCGACGCTGGCGGTGAGCAACATCACTCTGGCGATGGCGGGCACCCAGTTTCGCTGTGTCGCAACCAACAGCGTCGCCCCGGCCGCCATCTCGAAGGCGGCCAGCCTGACAGTAATCCAGCCGCCAGTCTTCGCCTCGGCTGCGGCCACCAAAACCGTGGTGGCGGGCCAGGCTGCGGGTTTCAGCGTGTCAGCGAGCGGCACCGCGCCGATCACCTTCCAATGGCAGCGCGCGCCATCGGGCACCAGCACCTTTGCCAATCTCGCCAACGGCCCGACCTTCAGCGGGGTGACCACAGTCGCGTTGACGGTAAACGGCACCACCGTGGCGATGTCCGGCGATCAGTTCCGTTGTGTGGCAACCAATGCCGCCGGTACGGCCAGCAGCACCCTTACCAGCCTGACCGTGACTCGTTCTCCCGCCACGGTGGCATTGTCCAACCTCACCCAGGTCTTCACGGGCGCGGTGCGGGCGGCAACGGTCACCACCAATCCGGCCGGACTGGCGACAGCTGTCACCTATGATGGCAGCGCGACCGTGCCGACAAACGCGGGCAGCTACACGGTGGTGGCGACGATCACCGAGGCCAACCACACGGGTACTGCCACGGGCACGCTGGTTATCGGCCGAGCGGCCGCCACCGTGGCGCTGTCCAATCTCACGCAGGCATTCACGGGTGCAGGCCGCCCGGCGACGGTTACGACAAACCCGGCCGGGCTGACCAACGCAGTGACCTACAATGGCAGCACCACGGTGCCGACGAACGCGGGCAGCTATGCTGTCGTGGCCACGATTACCGACGCGAACCGCACGGGCACCGCCACGGGTACGCTAATCGTCAGCAAAGCCGCCGCGACGGCGGTGCTGGCCAATCTTACGCAGACCTTCACCGGCACAGCGAGTCCGGTGACAGTCACAACCAACCCGGTCGGCCTGACCACCACCGTCAGCTACAATAGCAGCGCCACGGTGCCAACCAAGGTGGGCAGCTACGCCGTGGTGGCGACCATCACCGATGTGAACCGTTCCGGCACCGTCACGGGTATGCTGGTCATCAGCAAAGCCGCGGCGACGGTGGCGCTCACCAATCTTGCCCAAACCTTCACCGGCGCGGCGCGTCCGGCAACGGTCACGACCACCCCGGCTGGTTTGACGACCGCCGTGACCTACAACGGCAGCGCCACAGTGCCGACTAATGCGGGAAGCTACACCGTGGTGGCAACCATCACCGATGCGAATCGCACCGGCTCTGTTTCCGATACCCTGGTCATCAGCAAAGCTGCGGCGACGGTGGCGCTCACCAATCTCACCCAGACCTTCACGGGTGCGGCGCGACCGGTGACGGTCACGACCACGCCAGCCGGGTTGGCGAATGCCGTGACCTATAATGGCAGCGCGACGGCACCGACGAACGTGGGCAGCTATGCCGTGGTGGCCACCATTACCGATGCGAACCGGGCCGGCACCGCCAGTGACACGCTGGTCATTGGCAAGGCGACGGCGACCGTGGTGCTCACCAATCTTACACAGACCTTCACGGGTACGGCGCACCCGGTGACCGTCACCACGACTCCGGCCGGTTTGACGACGACCATAACTTACAACAACAGCGCCACGGTGCCGGTGAACGCCGGCAACTATGCGGTGGCGGTGACCGCCGTGGATGCAAACCACGCCGGTTTCGTCACCGGCATACTGAATATTGTCAAAGCGGCCCAGAAAATTACCTTTGGCTCCCTGGTAGTGGTGAAAGCCGGGGGTGCCCCGCTGACGCTAAACGCGACGGCCGATTCCGGGTTGCCGGTCACTTACACGAGTTCGGCCCTGACCGTGGCAGCGGTGAGCGGAAGCGTGGTTACGATTGTGGGGGCGGGAGCTACGACAATTACTGCCATGCAGACAGGTGATCTGAACCATCTTCCTGCGCCGCCGGTGTCCCAAACTCTCACGGTTCTGCCCCTGCCGATGATATCTACGCCACCGGCAGGCAAAACGGTGACAGCGGGCCAGGCGGCAAGCTTTGCCATCACGGCGAATGGCACGGCGCCGCTTACCTTTCAATGGCAGCGTGCACCAGCCGGAACGAGTGTCTTTGCCAATCTCACCAATGGTGGCAACTTCAGCGGCGCAACCACGGCCACTTTGACGGTGGCCGCCACCACCGTTACGATGTCAGGCGACCAGTTCCGCAGCTTGGTGACCAATGCCGGTGGCACGGCTATCAGTGGCATTGCGATCCTGACGGTTAATCCGGTCACGGTGAAAAAATCGGCCGTCATGGCGGCGAGCAATCTTGCCACCAGCAGCAGCCAGCAGTCGGTTGCTGCCAAAGTCGTCACGGTTCAGCCGGCGATTACCAAGCCTGCCTCCGCCACCATATCGAGCCTCCGGCTGAACCAACCGATGGGCGACCTCACCGCGGGGACCAACATCATGTTCGTCCATGACAGCGCCACCAATTTTAGCTCCGTCACTTGGAACGGGAGTCTGTTCGTCGCCGTGGGGTCCTCGGCGGAAGGCACGGCCATTGCCGTCATCGAAACCTCTCCTGACGGTTCAAATTGGACGCGCCAGACATCGGTCGTTGGGCTCGCTGCGCTTAATGCGACAGTTTGGAACGGCAGGCTGTTCGTTGCCGTCGGCGAAAATGGCGCAATTCTCACTTCGCCCAACGGAACCGACTGGACGCCGCGCCGGAGCGGCACCGGCATTAACCTTGCTGCTGTCACCTGGGATGGCATGCAATTTATCTCCCTTGGCCTGCCGACGTCCGCCACATCCGGTAACCTGGCCGGAATTTTCCTGACTTCACCCGACGGCGAAATCTGGAGCATCTCGGACATCAGTCCGGCCGAGGCTGCCGCGACGACCGGCCCCTGAACGGGCGTGTGTCGACTGGAATCTGGACGTGTTTAATTCGGGCACTCCGCAAATAAATCAATCTGCAGAACTGGGATAATCCAGACTCAGGCCGCAGGCCGTCCCGTGACTGCCTGGGCCAGCCGCCGGCCCGATTCGATGCAGTTCGCGAGCGAAATGCCGTCGCGGGCGTTGCCGCCAAAGTGGAGCCCGGGAGCAGCCGCTTCCACTTTGGCAAAGAGTTTCTTAAACCGCCCGTAACCGAGCGTATATTGCGGGATGGCGCGCGGCCAGCGGCGGACATCGCAGTAGACGGGCTCACCGCGCACCCCGAGCAATGATCCCAGTTCTTCGCCCACGAGGTGCCGCAGCCCGGTGTCGTCAAGCTGGGTGAGCGTCGGCCAGCGTGTCCCGCCGATGAACGTCGTCAGCGCCACATGGCCGGCCGGCGCGCGGCCGGGAAACAGCGTGCTTGAAAACAGGGTGCCCAGGACACGCCGGTGTTCCACCTCAGGCATCAGCAGTCCAAAACCGTCCAAGGGGTGCGCCACATTTTCCCGGCGATAGCCGGTGAAGACCGAAACGACCGGCGGGTGCTCAATGGCATGCAGCTCAGCCAGCTTTTCGGCCCCTGGCACGTGTTCGAAATGCAGCTCGGCAAGCGCATCGGCCGGCAGCGCGCAGACGACGGCGGAGAACGCGTCGGTGCGCATGGCACCGTCCGCTCCCGCGACCACTTCCCAGCCGGTGGCGGTCCGGCGGACGGTCTGTACCCGTGTGGCGGTGCGCAGGGTGTCGCCGAGTGAACGCGCGAGGGTGAGCGGAAGTTCCGCCAGTCCGTCGGGAAAGGAGAAAATGCGCCCACGGGGTCCGCCGGTGGGATTGCGTTGCTTGAACGCCCCGCGCAGGAGCGAACCATGTTGCTGTTCCAGGGCGTGCAATTTGGGGAAGGCGTACCGGACCGAGAGCCGGTTGGGATCACCCGCATAGACCCCGCCCACAAACGGATTCACCGCGTAATCCAAAAATTCCCGCCCCAGCCGCCGCACGACAAAATCGGAGACGCTTTCCTCGCAATCCGCCGGAGACCGTGCCCGGAACGGCTCACCCAGCAGGCCGAACTTGGCCGACCAGGAAAACAGGCGCGTTTTCAGAAAGCCCAGAGGGGAGGCCGGCACCGCGACGAGCCGTCCGTCCCGCACCACATACCGGTTTTTGGCCGCATCGGCCGCATAGAGCCGGCGTGGGCCCAGCCCAAGGGCATCCACGAAGCCGGCGACACTGGCGGAGCCTTCCAGCAGGGAATTCGGTCCCGCTTCGTGCAGCCAGCCATCTTGCCGGAGGGAACTGATCACGCCACCGGCGCCCGCCGACGCTTCAAACACCACGACCGGCACCCCTTGCTCCCGCAGATGCCAGGCCGCGGTGAGTCCGGTGATGCCACCGCCAATCACAGCGACGGGAAGTGCGGAGGAGGCCGGTGGCATGCGCGAAAAAAAGGCCGTGGCCGGCTTACACCGTTCGGGAGTGCCGCTTGCTCTCCGGGGCGTAGTACGCGTCGAAGCAGACGGCAATGTTGCGGAGAAAAAGCCTGCCCAGTTCCGTGACGCGCAGGCCGTCGGCCGACAGGTTGACGAGGCCGTCGTCCACGAGCGGCTGCAGCCGGGCCAGCTCGGTGGCGTAGGTGGTGGCAAAGTCGCCGCCAAATTCCTGCGAGAGTTCGGCGAAATCCAGCCGGAGGTGGCACATCACGCGCATGATGATCTCGCGGCGGCGGGTGTCCTCGGTGGTGAGCTCAAGCCCGCGCCGGGCGGGCAGCTCGTTGCGGTCCAGGGCGGCATAATACTCCTCGATGGTCTTGTGGTTCTGCCGGTAGCTGAGCGGGGTCTGGGAGATGGCCGAGATGCCAAAGGCAAGGATCTCCGCCCCGGCCTTGGTGCTGTAGCCCTGGAAATTGCGCTGGAGGGTGCGCTGGGTCTGGGCCACGGCGAGCTCGTCGGTTTCGCGCGCAAAGTGGTCCATCCCGATGTAGCGGTAGCCGCGGGCGGTAAGGGTCTCGGTGATCAGCTTGAGCATCGCGAGCTTGGTTTCCGGCGAGGGCAGCGCGGTCTCGCGCTCCAGGAGCTTCTGGGCGGGTTTCATCCATGGCACATGGGCGTAGCTGAACACGGCCAGCCGATCGGGATTGAGCTCCAACACCTGGGTCAGGGTGTCGGTGAACGAGGCGACGGTCTGGTGGGGCAGGCCGTAGATCAGGTCGAGATTGATCGAGGTGAAGCCCGCCGCGCGCAGCCAGTTGATGGCCTGCTCGGTCATCGCCCGGGGCTGAAGGCGGTGCACCGCCAGCTGCACCTGCGGGTTGAAATCTTGCACGCCCAGGGAGGCCCGGGTGAACCCGCTCTCGCGCAGCGCGGTCACCTGGGCGGCCGAGAGCCGGCGGGGATCGACCTCGACGCTCAGCTCGGCGTCGGGTGCAAATTTGAAGTGCCGGCGGATGATCGCGGACAACCGGGCGAGTTGGGGAGGCTGGAAAAACGTCGGGGTGCCGCCGCCATAATGCAGCTGGGCCACCCGCCGGTCCGGGTGCACGTGCGGGGCCATGAGGCCGACCTCTTTTTCGAGATGGTCCAGATAGGCGTTGGCGAGGTCATGGTTGGTGGAGATGACCGTGGTGCAGCCGCAGAACCAGCAAAGGGTTTCGCAAAAGGGCAGGTGGAAATAAAGCGAAAGGGGGGTCGCGGCATCGCGGTTGGTCCGGTCGAGATGCGCCAGCAGCGGGGCCGGTGTCGGATAATCGCGGAATTCCACCGCCGTCGGGTACGAGGTGTACCGGGGCGCGGGGAAATCATATTTTCGGACGAGGTCTAAATCGACGGTGATCAAGGCGGGTGAGGGAGAGGGAAAACAGGTCAGGCCCCGGCGTCAAACGGGGGCTGGCCGGTCACGGCAGGGCTGGAGGGCGGGAAATGGCATGGGGTGAGGGCCAAGGATGGCCGGGTGCGGATGAGAGTGGTGGTTGATGGCACCCTTACCGGCCATGGCCGGGATTCGAGATGAGCCGCGCCTCTTCTGATTCGCGAAACGCATTTCGGGCGGTGAGGTCGCGTTCACATGCGGCAAATTCAGAGTAATCCACGCTGGCAGTGAAGGCCTGCGCCCGCGTCATCACCCGAATATACGGTTCCACGTTGCCGTTGTTTGTCAGCGCTTTCAGGGCGAGAATGTAATCGTCGCGCAGGACGGTTGGAATGATGATCCGGCAATGTCCCGCGTGGGAAAGCTCCGCGTTGAGAAAGATGCGGGCAATGCGCCCGTTGCCATCCTTGAAGGGATGCACCTCGGCGACGAGGAACATCGCGTAGAGCGCGCGGGCGAAACCCTCGCCGAGCGAACGGGACAGGTCGAAACCCTGCTTGAGCGTGCCGCGCACCAAGTCGGGCGC
>CAIXIZ010000313.1 GCA_903919625.1 uncultured Verrucomicrobiota bacterium | reverse complement strand
GCGATGGCCGTGTAGCCGAGGGAGCTGATCTGCGCAAACAGGAGGGGATTCATTTTGATGGAGAGGAGGGTTGGAAAGAATGGCGGGCCGGCGCGGTCAGACGGGCTCGACGTAAAATTGGGAGCCGACGATGCGGGTGATTTTCACGGTGGCGCCGTTCGTGAACACCGCCCCGCCCACCGAGCGGGCCGGCGCGGAGTAGCGCGTGCCGGACTGCACGTAGGCGATCTCGCCGACGCCGTCGGCCGAGATGGGCGTGATCACGGTGGCGGACTGGCCCAAGAGGTCGGAGACCCGGCCCTCGCTCGATCCCTGGGTTTTCCGAAAAATCAGGTTGAACAGCCAGAACACCCCGGCGGCGATGCCGAGGCCACCGAGCACGGCCAGCGGCGCGCTGAGCCACACGCTGCGCGTGGCCGCAAACGAGTTGAAAATCATCCCAAAGCCGCCGAACGCGGTGACAAACGCCGCGAGGGTCGTCGGGCTGAGCGGCGCAAAGCCCGGCATGTCGTTCGCGCCTCCGCCGCCTTCGGCGTGGCCCTGGGCGTGACCGCCATGCATCCCGCCGCTGTGACCACCATGCATTCCCCCGCCATGGCCGCCGAGCCCGTGCCCCACATCGCCATGCCCGCCAAACGCATGGCCAGCCACCGCGCTGACGAGGGTGAACAGCAGGCCGAATCCGAAGCAGCCCGAATGGACATAAAACGGCGTGTTCCCGGCCTGCTCGTCGGCCACGGCGAAGCCCGCCGTGCCCACGCTGGCGAGCGTGATGATACCGGACTGGACCTTGTTTTGTGCGAAAAAATGGGAGAGCTTGCCGAGCAGGCCCGCACCGCCACCAACTGTGGCCGTGCGAGCCAGTGCGCCAGCGGCCAGCGTCGTTGCCAGGCCGGCCGGTGGCGCCGCCACCGCCTTGGACGTGAGGACAAAGCCAAGCGCGGCGGCCGTGGAAGTGACGCCCTTTCCTCCGCCGACAGCGTGATTTCTTCGGCTGAAGCCAAGAAAATCCGTGCACGCTGGGAGGAACTGAAAAGCGTGACCGAGGGCTTTGTCATCGCAGCCGAACGCGGGACGTTCGGACCAGCGTAGATTATTCCAGGCAGCCGGATCATCGGATGAGTCCTGGGGTGATGCCGGGAATCTGCTTTGTCTTTGAAACAGGCCGCATTTGATCGAGTAACGCGCTGACTGGCCCTGTTTCGTCCGATCAGCACCACCAAGTTCCCTAAAAACGATCCGACCTTTGCCGCGGTCACCCTACCGTACACCTGCATTAACCCGGCAGACTGCAAACGCCTCTGACCCAAATCCTTTCAGCTGTGCCTGTTCGGGGGCCAAGGCGAAACGTGTCGCGGGATCGGCGAGGTGGGCGGCGACCTCATGGTCGGCACAGGTCGCAGCAGAGAGAACCAAATCCGTCCCGGTGCTCAGCGCACACAGGCGCGCGGTGAGGTTCACCGTCGTGCCGAAATAATCGAGCCGGTCATTTTGGTTGATGGCGAGGCAGGGACCAAGATGGATACCGGCCTTGAGCGCGAGCGGTTGCAATGAGGAAGCGGGCACCGTCACGCCCGCCGGCAGCGCATACTCCGCCGGATGCGCGAGCCAGCGCTGCGCATGCACCATGGCGCGGAGCGCGGCGACCGGGCGCGGAAACACCGCCATGATGGCGTCGCCCATGGTCTTGACGATGCAGCCGTCCTCGGCGGCAACCGCCGTCTTGAGAATTTCAAAATGCGTGAGGACGCGGCCAAACGCAGGCGCGTCCCCGATGTCGCGGTAAAGCTGGGTGGAATTTTTCAGGTCGGTAAACACCACCGTCATCGTGCCAACACTGATCTGTTCTCCCCGGCCCAACACTTCCCGCGAGAACAGGTCGCGAAAGAGCTGGAGCGAGGTGACTTCAACCGCCGTGGCGGCATGGTCGCTCCAGGCGGTCTGCTCAATGATGGCGAGGTGCTGGTCGGCACTGGCGTTGACCACGGTGAGCGCGCCATCGGGGGCGACCGCGGTCTCGGAAAAGGGAGACTGCGAAAAGCTGGCGGCCGGGGCAACCCCCAGATCCACCCGCGCTTCGGGCGCGGCGCCGGGTTCGACGCGGAAGGTGTGCTGCACCACGAGATGGGGCGCCCGGACGCGGTAGCGACCAGGGACGAGCGCCAGCGGCAAAGTGCGCCGCTCGCCGGGCGCGAGCGTTTGCTGCGCGACAATATGCGGCGTGACCTGCGGCCCACCCACACAGTAATCGGCGCGAGGAACGGCACGCACCGCGGCGTTTGGTGTGAAAGTAAGTTCGACGGACTGGTCGAAGTTGGCCGTAAAATCCACATGACAGGAGTCGCAGTGCGCAACCGGTCTGAGGCCGGTGAGCGTGCCAGTTCTGGCTTTTGCCCCGCGGCAATGCGGACAGATCAGATCCCAGCTGAAATCGAGCAACCCGGCCCGCGTGGCGTGCAGAAAAAGTTTGAGGGTGTCACGACGGCTGGATCCCCAGGTGTCGGCGAGCTCATGCGGGCGGATTCGCGCGGCGGCGAGATCATCGGCGGTGGCGATAAACTGGGTGAGCCTTGCCACCAACGCTTCGGGCTGACCGGCCTGGCCGGTGAGAGCCTGGGCAGCCGCGGTGAGCCGGGCGGCAGCCCCCGCGGCCAGTTTGGGCGGGTGGGCAAGTTGCGAGGCGCGCAGACCGGCGAGAGCAAACCCGTCGTACTTCGTGAAAACCCGCTCGGTGATCGCCCGGGCCTGCCGGCCGATGGAAAAGGGCAGCGCGAGCCGGCCAAACAGCGACGAAGGGGTCAGCCGCATGTCGTAGGCCAGCGTCGTGCCCCCGTCGGCACGCGGGGTGAGATCGCAAAACATCCGCATTTTTGCCACCGGACCGCTATGGTAGGTGCGTTCAACCCCGTAGCGCTGCGGGGCAAGCCACTCGAATGCCATTTCATCCCATTCAATGACAAGGCCCATGGTGCTCACGCGCAGGCGGCGGGCATTGGTGATGGTCTGGGCCGCCCCGGGCGAAGGCGGCACCAAGGTGACCGGGGGATAGCCACAGTCGCGGTTAAACCGGTCCGTATTGGAAACGAGCGGCCAGAGCGCAGCGGGCGGCGCGCGCAGGTGAAAAACCCAGCGAAAATGTTGCTCGGAATGCGGCACAGAGGGGAGGTCCAGGCTCAACGATTATTCGGGAATTTTCAACTGCAACGCAGCGCTGGCGAGAAGCCGTCCCGCGCAGGCGGCAGCAGGAGAACCATGCTCCGGCTAAGGGACGGTTTTCGTGTTCCACACGGCCAGCATATCGGGCGAGCCCTGGGCGCGCACGCCATTGTCATTTAAGACTTCCTCGGTGGCGGCAGCCATTTCCTGGCGCGGAAAGACCTTCTTCTCGGCGAAACGGGAGGAGAACTCGATGGAGACATAATCATCCTTCGCGTCACGGAGGATCTCCACCAAATGGCGGAGATTCTTGACGGCGATGCCATTGACCGCCTTCACGACCTGGCCGGCGGGAGAAGAATAGCCCGTGGAAAGCTTATGGGGAAAGAAAGGTGAAGGGACGATGACCAGCTCCTCCCCCGCAAAGGCCGGGGGGGCACCACGGCGGGTGGCCAGCGGACTGTCTGATAATTCCAACGAGGTATGCACTGTGCCGGAATTGGTGCCGGAAGTGAGCGCATTCATAAAATCCTCGGTACCGCTCGCAAAGACCATGGGGCCATAGATAAAATAATCGGGGTAATTGCCCTGGAGATTGGGCAGTACCCGGGCGCGTTGGGTCGGCACCGGCAAAGTCACCGCGACCTCCTTGCCGCCACGCACCACGGTCAGAGGCAGCTTGCCGTTCTGTGCAATTTTTTGCACTTGGTAGAGGTAGCTCACCTGGAGGCTGGCGCCCAGCTTGACCTTGCCCTGATCGTCGATGGGCGTGTCACCGATCTTGGTGATGATGTCCCACGGTTTCAATGGATAGTCCGGACTGGAGCCATAAGGCTCCCGCACCACAACGCCCCCGACCGACTTGTCCAGTTTCAGCGAAGCACGCAACGCCGGATTCTCTAGTGTCTGCACGCCATCATACATCGCCGGTTTTCCGTCATAATGACCGTCCGCGATATCCTGCAGGAAGAGTTCAATTTCTTCGCACGGGATGATATAGCCGATGTTTTGCGCCCCGCTCAGAGTGCTGAAGGCGAGCCCGATCATCTTGTCGCCCATGACAGCAGGACCGCCACTATTGCCGGGGTTGATGGCCGCGTCGATTTGGATGCGCAGGCCGGCCACAGAGTAGTTGTAATTGGCAAACTCAATGCGCGAAACAATGCCCTTGGTGATCGACAGGCTGGAACCACCGGTGGGATAGCCAATGGCAATGATCGGATCCTTGACCTCGGGCAGGGTATTGGCCCGGGGCAAGGGCGGTCGGGTGGTAAAAAACGAATCGTCCTCAACTTTGAGCACGGCGAGATCGATGCCCGGCGCAATTGCCTCCACGCGGGCCGACAGCTTGTCACCGGACTGGCTGCCCTGCACCTGCACTTGGCTGGCATAGAGGACGACATGGGCGTTGGTGAGAATCCGGTTGCCCTCAATGATGACCCCGGTGCCGCTCACTTCGCTCGCCGCCTGCTTGCTCCAGGGCTTGCCCAAGTCGGGCAAACGCCGGGTGGAGAAGACTCGGACCACGGAATTTTCCACGCGATTGGGGCCAGTTTCCGGCACTGCCACCGCGACCGTTTCGGGCTGGTTGGCTTCAGTCGCGGCGTGGGCATGGAGAAAAGAAGCCAGGGCCAGCGCGGCAAATACAACGGCGCGCCCTCCAATAAGTCGGGAGAGGTAGTGCATAAAGTGTCGTTGACGACCGGCGCACCGTAGGCCGTGGGCTGACAAAGGCCACCCTTTTTGGAAGAGTAAACGTCGCGCGGAGAATAAAGCGCCCGGCGGCGTGCCCTCAGTTGGGACTTGAAAACAATTTGTCCAGCGCGCCAAGTTCGCACGACGGCCCCGGGTGCGGCCAGCGCATCCCTCAGACCATTTCTCACCATGCTCCCACGCATCTACCTTATCCGCCATGGCGAAACCGAGTGGTCGCTTTCCGGCCGGCACACCGGACACACCGACATCCCGCTGACCGCCCAGGGCGAAGCCAGCGCGCGGGAACTCGGCCCGCGGCTCGCGCCACTGACGTTTGCCCGGGTGCTGACCAGCCCGCGCCGACGTGCCCGGCAGACCTGCGAACTGGCCGGAATGGGATCGGCGGCCGAAACCGAACCGGATCTGGCCGAGTGGGATTACGGCGAGTTCGAGGGCCGGCGTTCGGTGGACATCCTCACCGCCCAACCGACCTGGAACATCTTTCATGACGGCTGCCCAGGTGGCGAAACCACCACGCAAATCTCCGCCCGGGCCGACCGGCTGGTCGCCCGTTTGCGGACGATGAACGGCAATATCGCGCTTTTTTCGCATGGGCACTTTGGGCGCGTTCTGGGTGCGCGCTGGATCGGGCTGCCCATCAGCGCCGGCCAGCATTTGCTGCTGAGCACGGCGTCGATCAGCGTCCTCGGCTACGAACATGACCGCAGCGCAACGCCGGCGATTGTCTGCTGGAACTCCACTCCTGCCGAGTTTTTGACTCGCCCCGACCGGTTGGCAGCGACAGCCTCCGGTCATGCCCGCCCCTGATACAATTGGCCCATGCCGGAAGGTGGCGATCTATCTCCGGGGGAATCACCGCCCATGAAGCTAGAACTCAAAACGTTTCGCGTGCCCGAAGGGGCCAAAGTGCGGCTGAAGGAATGGCCGACCCGGGTGAAACCGTTATACGCGACAAAAAAAGATTATGCGCAGCTGCTCGCCAGCCACGTGCAACAGCTGAGCGCCATGCAAAGCCTGCTTTATGCGGACAACCGGCACGCCCTGCTGCTCATCTTTCAGGCGATGGATGCGGCGGGCAAAGACGGCGCGATCAAGCATGTGATGTCGGGCGTCAATCCGCAAGGCTGCCAGGTATACAGCTTCAAGCATCCGAGCGCGCAGGAACTGGAGCATGATTTTTTGTGGCGGACGACCCAGTGCCTGCCGGAACGCGGCCGCATCGGCATCTTCAACCGTTCCTATTACGAGGAAGTGCTGATCGTGCGCGTGCATCCGGAGATCCTGCGGGGCGAAGGCCTGCCCGGCGCGAAACCCGCCGACACGGCATTCTGGCGGCACCGCTACCGCTCGATCCTCGACCTGGAAAAACACCTGCAGCGCAACGGCACGCAGGTGGTAAAATTTTTTCTCCACCTGTCCAAGGAGGAACAGCGGCGGAGATTTCTGGCGCGCATTGACGACCCGGCAAAAAATTGGAAATTCAGCCAGGCCGACATCGCAGAACGCGCCCGCTGGAAGGACTACCAAAGCGCTTACGAAGACTGCCTGGCGGCAACGAGCACCGCGCACGCGCCGTGGCACATCGTGCCCGCCGATGACAAGGCCAACGCACGGCTGATTGTCTCAGAAGTGATCGTGAACACCCTGGCAAACCTGAAGCTGCGCTACCCTCAACTGGACCAAACCCGCCGGAAAGAGCTGAAAGCCATCCGCCACCTGCTGGCAAAATAACCGGCGGCCCACACCTGGCATGCCCTCCCCCTTGGCCAACCCTGCTTCCGCCGCACCGGTGGTGTTGGTGATCTTTGCCCTTACTTATCTCGGGATCGCCGCCGGCCGGGTGCCGGGATTGAAACTGAACCGGACGGGGATCGTGCTGCTTGGCGCGATCGGGATGATGCTTTTCTCCGGTCTGCCGACGACGACCATGGCCGGTTTCATCAACTGGCCGACCGTCCTGCTGCTGTTCGGGTTTTTCGTCCTGTCCGCGCAGCTGCGCCTGTCGGGATTTTTCGACCTGGTGGCCAGTGCGATTGCGCTCCGGCTCGGACACCCGGCGAGATTTTTGCTCACCCTGATGCTGGTGACGGCGGGTCTGTCGGCTTTCCTCAACCATGACATTGTCTGCTTTGTCCTGACCCCGGTGGTGGTGACGTCACTGCTCCGCCATCGGATCAATCCGGTGCCGTTTGTCATCGCGCTGGCGATTGCCAGCAACCTGGGTGCCGCCGCCACCACGGTGGGCAATCCGCAAAACATGTTGATTGCGCAGGTGGCCGGGTTGGATTTCGGACGCTACCTGCTGTGGTGCGTTGTGCCCGTAATTTTTGCCCTGGGCTGCGCCTATGGGATCATCTGGCGGCTGTCCCGGAACCACCTCACAACCAATATTCCCGTACCGATGACCATCGATGCGGCAACCCGGCCTTTCAGCCGGGCGCATACCATCAAAGGGCTTTTCATTCTGGCTTTGGTCATCGCCTTTTGCTTCACCGCAGTGCCCAAGGAAATCGTCGCGCTGACCGCAGCCGGCATCCATCTCGCCAGCAGGAAATTTCGCACGGAGGAATTGCTCGGTCTGGTGGAGTGGCCGATCCTGGTCCTGTTTATGGCGCTGTTTGTGGTGACCGGCGCCTTTCAGGCCACCGGCTACGGCGAGCAGGCGGTCCATGGGCTCGCGCAAGCCGGGCTGAACCTGTCCTCCCCTTCCATCCTGGCGGTCGTCACCACGGCACTTTCCAACCTGATCAACAACTCCGCCGCCGTGCTGCTGTTGGTCAACGTGGTGGATCTGACCCATCCTTCGACCGCCTACGTGCTCGCGCTCGCCAACAGCTTTGGCGGCAGCCTCCTCATCGTGGGAAGCGTGGCCAACATCATCGTGGTGCAGCAGGCGCGCGATCTGGGGGTCGACATTTCCTTCCGGGACTTCGCCCGAATCGGGGTGCCGGTCACCTTGGCGGCCCTCGCCGGCCTGCTCGTGTGGGTTGCCCTGATGGGTTGAGCCGGAAGCGACGACGCACGATCCCCCGGGGGAAAGCCGTTCAAAAGGGACACGGCCCGCTCAACGTTGGAGCAATTGCTTCGCGAGGAACGACGCCTGCAGGGAGGCAAGTTCCTTCAGACCGGACTGGGCAAGGGCCAGCAGACTTTGCAGTTGCTCAGGCGTAAAAGTCGCCTCTTCCCCAGAACTCTGCACCTCGACGAAACGGCCCTGGCCGGTCATGACAATATTGGCATCAACCTCGGCATCCTTGTCCTCGGGATAATTCAGGTCGAGCAGCGGCTGGCCGCCGAAAATGCCGGCACTGACGGCCGCGACCGAGTCAACGAGCGGGTTCTCGGATATTTTTTTGGCGTCGAGCAGTTTTTGCACGGCAAGACGGGCGGCGAGATACGCTCCGGTGATGCTGGCGGTGCGGGTGCCGCCGTCGGCCTGCAGCACATCACAGTCGATCCAAAGGGTGTTGGGACCGAGCTTTTGGAGATCGAGCACGGCACGAAGCGACCGGCCGATGAGACGCTGGATTTCGATGTTCCGGCCATCGGGTTTGCCCTTGGAAATTTCGCGCGGCTTCCGGTCATGCGTCGAGTAAGGGAGCATCGAATATTCGGCCGTCAGCCAGCCGCCGGGGACTTTCTGCTGTTTCATCCATGTTGGGACATTGTTCTCGATGGTGGCGGCGCAGATGACCTGCGTGGCACCAAAGGAAACCAACACGGAACCGGTGGCGTGGGGAGCGATGCCGGACTCAAAAGAGATCGGGCGGAGTTGGTCTGATTGGCGGCCGTCGGCCCGAGGAGTTGGCATGACCGTTCAGGTCAAACGAGGGCAAGGACCGGTGCAAGCCCGTTGATGGGCGGGAATTGACACTCGGTGGTGTCAGTTGGCCGCAAGGGGAAGCCCGCACACACGCTGGCATGGCCAGCGGGCAAAATCCCAGAGACTGGGAAGGGCGGAAAACCGCCCGAAAAAAATCGGGACAGACCGGGCCAAAGCAAGGGCCGGTCAAATTTGCCACGCCCCTTCGGCGTGGGCCGACAGGGGGACAAAGGGATCTGCATGAAAAATAAAACCTGGCAACAACCTACTCTCGCGGAACCTATAGTCCAACTACCATTGGCTGCTCGGGGCTTAACGGCCGTGTTCGGGATGGGAACGGGTGGAACCCCCGGCATATGGTCACCAGGAAGGGAAGCCCGACCGAGGTCG
>CAIXIZ010000312.1 GCA_903919625.1 uncultured Verrucomicrobiota bacterium | reverse complement strand
TTTTCCGCCAGTGCCGCGAGGTGTTTGCCGGCCGGACGGCGGGCCGGGTCACCCTGGCCGAGGTGCGCGACTACGTCGGGCGGCTGTTTGACGCCACCCGGACGCCGGACCTGCCCGAACGGGCGCACGTGAACAAAATGAAAAAATACCTGAACTTTGTGGGCCAGAGCGTGGATCCGGCGGGGGCGTTTTTGCATGAGATGCGCCGGGCCACCACGGCCGCCGAACTGTTCGCCATCTGCGACCGCCACCTGCTGGCCGACGGGGCGGACGGACGGGAGTTTTCCGCCGAGCCCTATCCCGGCGTGATCGCCCGGCCCAATTGCGAAACCCCCGCCGCCGACGGCTGTTCACTGGAAACTGTCACCGCCTGAAGCGGGGACGGTTTCACCGTTGAAACTCGAAGGAGGTGAACTGAAAGGTGGCCGGGGACTGGGTGCCGCTCAGGTACACCCGTGGCTGAACTGGCGATTGTATCGGCAGCGTGTTCACCGTCAGGGCAGAGGCTTCGACCACGACGGGCTGCAACCCCGGCATGGCCAAACCCGGGGAAATGGGATCGCGATCAATGTGCAGTGCGGGCAAATCGGCCGACCGGGCATTTCGCGGGCTTCGCACCAACGTCGCCACAGTCTGATATTCGTCCTGTTCGAGAGAAACAGGCTCATAGTGGCTGGCCAAGGTCATGGCAGTCGCGAGCAGAGGAGAGCTGGCCGGGGTGGTGGGAGCCAGGGTCGGTGGCGTGGCCCGGAGGGTGTTGCTGGCAATGACAACGGAGGAAGCTGTGCTTTGCCAGAAGGAGACGGCGAGACAGGCGGCGATCGCACTGAAACCGGCCATGGCGGCCACGAAGGGACGAAAGGCCGGGCGACGGGAGGGGGCGGCAATTTTGACCTCGGCGTCGCGCAGGGCCAGCTCCAAGGCCAGGGAAGCGGGGGCCTGGGCGCGTTTGCGTTCGAACAACTGGGCGCAGGCCTGCTGCATCTGACAGTAGCGGCGGTATTCGTGTCGGCGCTCCGGCGAGAGGCTGATTTCGGCCTCCAGTTCGGCGGACTCGACCGGTGAAATCTCATGATCGAGGTGGAGGTTGAGCAGGGCGGTGAAGCGTTGGTCGTTCATTTGAAATCGTCTCCCAGTTTTTCGCGCAGGCTGTCGCGGGCCCGGGCAATCCGGCTTTTTACCGTGCCGACGGAGAGTTTGAGGATGTCGGCGATCTCCTCATAGGAAAGGTTTTTCACGTTGCGGAGAATAAGAATCTCGCGGTGCTTGGCATTGAGTTTCTCCATGCCGGCGGCGACGCGGTCCACAAATTCCTGGGTGACCGTGATTTCTCCGGGAGTCTCGACTTCGGCGGGGATGACCTCGGCGAGGGTCAGTTCGTTTTCAGAACTGATGGGGGCGTCGAACGAGACCGATTTGTCCCGTTTGCGGCGCCACCAATACCAGTAACGGTTGCGGGCGAGGTTGGTGGCGATCTGATAAAGCCAGGTGGAGAAGGCCGAATCGCCGCGAAAGTTCACCAGACCCCGGTGCGCCCGAATGAACGCATCTTGCGTAACCTCCTCGGCATCCTGGGGATTGCGGAGGAGTTGGTGGGTCATGGCATAGATGCGATCCCAATAGCGCTGCACCATTTCGCCAAAAGCCGCCTCATCACCGCTTTTAAAGCGGTCGACGAGCAACCGGTCGAGAGTGGCTTCCTGGATTTTGGCGGTCATGCGTTCCTCCACGCTTTGATCCGTCCGGCCGGGAATTGTTCCCGGAATTATTTCGCCGGGCGGGAGGGGCGCGGGAGACGACGAACGGGAGGCGGACATGGGAGTCGGGGCAGAAAACACTTGCCAACGGCCAAGGGCAAACCCAATCCATTCTTTCCCTCGGGCCGGGGGTCGATAGCTCAATTGGTTAGAGCAGTTGCCTTTTAAGCAATTGGTTCCGGGTTCAAGTCCCGGTCGACCCACCAGCCCAGTCAACGACTTACGTGTTCAGAACCCTATGCCTGTCCGATTCCTGTCAGACAGGGTTTGCATGGGTCGGTGCAGGGTATGTCAGCCCTGACTTGACCGGACTCTCTTCAGGCCGGAACCGGCTCGTTTTCCGCAAAGGGTTCGGCGGTGTCGCCGTGCTGGTAGTCGGCCATGATCGTGAAATAAAATGTCGAGCCTTCGCCGGCGTGACTTTCGACGGAGATCGCCCCGCCCATGCGTTCGCACAGGCGTTTGGCGATGATCAGGCCGAGGCCCGTGCCGCCGCGGCGGCGGCGCGCGGAGGAATCCACCTGGCTGAAGGGCTTGAACAGCCGGTCCAGCTTGTCCCGCGGGATGCCGATGCCCGTGTCGCGGACGGCAAAACGCAGGCGCACGACCCGGCGCTTTTGTGGCTCGACCATCTCGGCCCGCGCGCAGTCCACGGTGAGCGTCACGCCGCCGTGCTCAGTGAACTTGATGGCGTTGCCCAGCAGGTTTTGGAGAATCTGGCGGAGGCGGTTCTGGTCGCCGTTGACGATCGCCGGCACATCCGTCGCGATGCGGGCTTCCAGCGTGAGCCCGGCTTCCTGCACGCGGGGGCGCAGCATGTGGCAGATTTGCTCGATGCAACTGCGCAGGGCGAAGGGGGAGTTCTCGATTTCGAGCGTTCCTGCCTCAATTTTCGACAGATCGAGGATGTCCCGGACCAGGGTTTCCAGCGACTCGCCGCTGCTGGCGATGATTTGCACGTGGTCGCGCTGCTCGACCGTGAGCGGGGTGTCCATCAGCAGCTTGGTGAAGCCGATCACGCCGTTGATCGGGGTGCGCAGCTCGTGGCTGACGATGGCGATAAACTCGCTTTTGGCATGGTCGGCGGCTTCGGCGGCATCGCGGGCGGTGCGCAGGAGCACTTCGGCCTCCTTGCGGGCGGTGATGTCGTGGCCTACGGCCTGGTATTCAAGCACATGACCATCGGCGTCCTTGATGGCCCGGTGGGTCCAGGCGAGGACGACCGGACGCTTGTTGGTGTCGGGCAGGGTATGCTCGAAAGAGGCGTTGTCGGGCAGCGACCCGTTGTTGGGCAGCACCCCGGCGATCATCAGGGCAAAGGGCTGGCCGTGCAGTTCGGTGCGCTTGTGCCCGAGGTGGGCGGCGTAGGCCGCGTTGACAAAGGTGAGGCGTCCGTCGGCGCGATACCGGCAGATGAGGTCGACCTGATCCTCCACAATGCCACGGTAGCTGGCCTCAATCCGCTGCAGCGAACGCGCCATGCGCTCAATCTGGCGGGCGAGGCCGATGATCTCGTCATGGTCGCCCATTTCCGCCTCTTCGTCGGGCCCCATTTCGAGGTCGGCCGCTTGGGTGGAGACGCGCAGATTCCTCAGCCGCTGCACCATGGTGCGATCCCACACATAACCGGCCAGCAGGAGCAGCACACACCCGATGATCGACAGGGCGAGAATGTAGTAGGATGAGCCAAGCTTTTCGCGGATGCTGTCATCCGCGATGATGATGCTCAATGCCGTGACCAGCGCTGCGGCCAGCGCCAGGATCAGCCCTGTTTTCCGTTTTGTTGAATCCATTCGGTAGTCGCGACATGCAACCGCAGCCCGGCCAAATTGTCCATTGAAAAACGTTGGCCGGGCCCGGAGTTGTGCTCAGGCGTGCGGCCGCCCCGGTTTGCGCCGCCATGATCCAGGAGCCGGCCGGCCGGAGCGGGGTGGAGGGGTGGGTTTGGCTGCGGCCGGCTCAACCGGGTCTGTGCCCTCTGCCGGTCCGGGAGGAAGAGGATGCGCCCGCCTGGGCCGGGCAAAAAACGGATTGTGCGCCCGTTCCTCGGCCAGCGTCGTGAGCGGCCCGTGCCCGCAGGCAAACACAGTGTCGCGCGGCAGGGTGAAGATCTTTTCCTGGTCGTTGCGCTGTTGCTCGGCAAAATGCTGCGGGCTGCCGCCGATGGAACTGGCGAACAGGGAGTCGCCCACCATGGCCAGCGGCCACGACAGGCCGGTCACAAAATAGGTCGTCTGTCCTGGTGAGTGTCCCCAGGTCAGCAGGGTTTTTACCGCGATTTCACCGAGGTGAAAGTGGGAGTTTTCCCCAAAGGTCCGCGCCCCGGCGTGCGGTGCCGGTTCACGCTCGCTGGCCCAGACCTCCGCCCCGGTGGCGGCCGCGAGCCGGGCGAGATCGGCCACATGGTCTTCATGCGTATGGGTCAGGAAGATATAGCGGACGGAAAGCCGTTCTGCGGCAATGGTATCGAGCATTCCCGTACAGTCGGCCCCGGTGTCAAACGCGGCCGCGATCCGGGATCGGGTTTCCCAGACGAGATAGCTGTTCACCCGGCAGTCCTCATAGGGAGTGTTAAACATCGCAAATCCGCGGGGAAACACCGGCTGGCGGGGCAGCCAACGGAGATGGGCGAGGTCTTCAAGGGCATCCGGGTCGAGCCGCAGGTGCCGGGCAATCCGGCGCAACACCGCATCCATCGGCTGCCCGGCCTTGACGGCGGCGAGGTCGGCGGGCGTGACGCCGGCACGCGTGCACAGCTCGGCGTCAGTGATGTGCCAGCCGCGCTGGGCCTTGCCGATCACATCGGTAAAATTGTCCTCCAGCGGGATGCGCGCCATGCCGCCAGCCAACCCGCCGGCCCCCGCCGGCGCAAGCCGGAAGCCCGTTGCCCGCTTGACAGACCGCGCGGTTAACGTTTGCTGCCCCGCTCATGGCCAACAAAGCAGAAAAATGGGGCACCAACATCGCCGGCAAGTTCTACGTCGATCAGCAATGCATTGACTGCGACCTTTGCCGCGAAACCGCGCCAGCGTTCTTCAAACGCCACGACGAGGGCGGGCACTCCTTCGTCTTCAACCAGCCCACGACGGAGGAGGACATCTCCCTGTGCATGGAGGCGCTGGAAGGCTGCCCGGTCGAGGCCATCGGCAACGACGGCGACGTCTGAGCCACGCGGGCCGTTTTTTCCCGAAAGAGGGTGGCCTGCCGCCCGCTGCGGGACCGTCATGGCCGGAAGGTGCGTTTAGAAGCTTGGTTAATATAAACCGGCTCCTGGGCTAACTAAGGGCTTGTCAGGCGGATTCCTTCCGGCAGGAATAGCCGGGCATGACCAGCGTGGTGGAACCTTGCGCTCCTGTAACCGCCGCCGGCTCCGTGACGGAGTCCGCCGGGGCGGGCACGCATGCCGCCGACCGCCGGCACGTCTGGCATCCGTTTGCGCAGATG
>CAIXIZ010000311.1 GCA_903919625.1 uncultured Verrucomicrobiota bacterium | reverse complement strand
TAACGAGTTGAAGGGTTTGGAGGTTGAGAGGGGCCTCTTGTGGGTGGTGACGCATATTATCGGCGGTCAATGTAGGTCGGGGTTTATCCCCGACACGTCGGGGATAAAACCCGACCTACAATTTTCAAAATGCGCCACTGCCCACTTGTGCGCTGGCTTGCAGACTTGGGCATGGAGAGCTGGAATCATCCGCATGAACGAAACGCTCACCAAGGCATGTGCCCTGATTGACGCCGCCCACGCGGCGGATCCTGCGTATGCGGCCGACGGACGCGCTGCGGAGCTGGTGTATGCCGAACGCATGGAAGCCTGGGTTGCCCGGCTGGTGCCAGACGCATCGCCGTTGCTGCGACTGGCCGCACGCTGCCAGCATCTCGAACGCTGGCTGGTGCCGCGCACCACCTTTCCTGAGGGCAAGGCTGGTTATCTCACATGGCGGCGTTCGCTCTACACCAAGCAGGCCGAACGCGCCCGCGGACTGCTCCTCGCCGCCGGAGTGCCGCCCGGCGACGCCGATGAGGTCGCAACCTGGGTGTCCAAGACCGGCCTCAAGGTAAACGCCGGCACCCAAACGCTGGAAGATGCGGCGTGCCTGGTTTTTCTCGAAAACGAGCTGGGGGCGTTTGCCACCCAGCACACGGACTATCCGCGTGAGAAGTTCACCGACATATTGAAAAAAACCTGGCGCAAAATGAGCCCGCGCGCCCACGAACTGGCGCTGGCGCTCGAACTGTCTCCCGCGCTTGCCGCGCTCGTGCGTGAAGCGGTGGGGTGAGGTTTTCTCCTGCCCGCGGCACGCCGTCTGGTTTGGTTGTAGGCCAGCTCGCTGAGCTGGCTCCGGCACGACCGAGCCGTCCGCACTCAGCACGACCGCGCCATGAAGTAATCAGGGATGGAATGAAAGCAACCGGGATGTCCGCTGAACCGGGTAGCCTGGCTCGGGAGAGCCGGGATCTGTCATCTATCGCAGCCCACCCGTCTGGCGCAACGCCTCGTAACAGGCGATGCCGGCGGCGGTGGAAAGATTGAGCGAGCGCAGTTCGGAGTTGGCATGCGGGATGGTCACGCGCTGCGCCTCGCCGATTTCCGCATGCAGCCATTCCGGAGCGCCGGAACCTTCGTTGCCGAAGACCAGCCCGTCGCCGTCGGCGTAGCGCGCGGACCAGAAACTCTGCTCCGTCTTGGTGGTAAAAAGCCAGAGACGAGCCGGCCGGTGCGGGCTGGCACGAAACGCCGGCCAGTCGGCGTGTTCATGCACATCGAGCGCGCGCCAGTAGTCCATGCCGGCACGGCGGAGATTGCGGTCATTGATCTCAAAACCGAGCGGGTGGATGAGATGCAGCCGGGAGCGCGTGAGCGCGCACATCCGTCCGACATTGCCGGTGTTGGGCGCAATCTCCGGCTGAAACAGGACGATGTGCAGCATGGGATATTCTGTTGCTCTGCTTTGAGAAAATCTCCCATCCCCGCCCGCCGTCAATCTTTCCAGCCACGCGGTGGTGACGCATTTTAAAATTGTAGGTCGGGGTTTATCCCCGACACGTCGGACCTAAAGCCCGACCTACATGGGCCGACGCAAATCTGCCTTCAATGAACCCCGCCCAAAGCGGGCAGCCGATTAGCCCCACGCCAACCGGCCGCCCTATCCGGCCTAAGCCGCTAGGCGGCCGTTGCCCGGACTGGGCCAAACATATCCCACCTACCCTCCCTGTCCAATTTTCAAGTAAAGATCCCCGGAGCAAGCTCAGGGGCATTGCAGCCAATTGTAGCAACAAGGGGCGGTGCTGGTCGCCGCCCTCCGATCCGGGCGTCGTCCAGCGACGCCCCTACTCCAACCAAGCCGAAGCCAGCCTCGGGGAATCAGACCCAATGGGATTGAAGCCACCCCAATGTAAAGTGAAGGGCTGAGGAGCGTGGGCAGGATTTGTTTGAGGGGAAAAACTACAAAGCAGGCCCGTCCTCAATCTCTAACTGCTCCAATGCCTGGTTGGCCGTCTCAAGCAAATTAAAGATTTGGATCAACTTGTCTCGCTGCTGGGGCGGCGAGTCGACTCTTCGCCCTTCGGTGATGAGTGCTCTGATTGCTGCATGCAGCTTGCCCCTCAAAAGACGACGCGCCCGGATGGTAACTGCAAACGGGCGATTTAGCGACAAATGCTCGATCATGTAAGCAGCGGGAGTTTGCTTGGAAATCAGACTTCCGCGCTCTCCGACTTCAAAGTAAAGAGTCCGCGAGGTTTCAAAGGGGTCGACGTATCCTTCCCCATTAACGTGTGTTATTCCTTGCGCCTTCCCTGCAGGCCAGTCATCGCGCTTCTTACCGTTACAACTTCGGCAGGCTAGGACGAGATTTGTCGGCTCGTTCTCCAACTCAGGAAAATGGTTTTGGGCTTTGGGCCTGAAGTGGTCCAGTTCCATCAAGTCGTGCCCGCCAAAAGAGTTGCAATGGCAGTCGCAATAAACACAGCGGTGGACACAATCTTCGGCGATTTCGGACTTATACCT
>CAIXIZ010000310.1 GCA_903919625.1 uncultured Verrucomicrobiota bacterium | reverse complement strand
CAGCGAGGCGAGGGTGGCGTTGAAGCCGGCCAGGTCGAGGGTCGCGCCGCCCGCGACCGTCACATCGGTGGCGGCGGCGAGCGTGTTGTTCGCCCCGTAGGCGAGCGTGCCGTTTGCGACCGTCGTGCTGCCGGTGTAGGTGTTGGTGCCGGAAAGCGTAAGGGTGCCCACGCCCTGCTTGGTGAGGCCACCGGCACCTTGCAGTACGGCGGCAATGCCAACCGCAAAGGTCTGGGTGTCGAGGAACGCGCCGCCGGAAAGAAGCTGCACGTCGCCGGCCTCAAAGGCGGAAATGAAATTGGCCTGATTGGCGGTGGCGCGCAGCACGCCGCCATTCAGATTGATATTGCCGCCACCCGTGCCGATGCCTTCGACGATCTGGCCGGTGGCGAGCACCCCGCCGTTGAGGCTCAGGGTGCCGGTGCCAGTCGTATCAGCCGCAAGCTGGGTTGTTGCCGCCGTGACCAGGCCGCCATTTGCTATCGTCAGGAGGCCGACACCAAAAAATCCCACACTGAGCGTATTGGTTGTAGTCCAGACCCCGCCCGAAACGGTGGCGGTCCCGCTGCCCAAGCCGGTAAAGCCGATGATCGCGGAAAGGTCGGTGACGGTTCCGCCATTGATCGCCAAGGAGCCGGTTCCGCCGTAGCCGACGTTCAGGTCGTGGGTCGTGGTCCAGATGCCGCTGGAGACGGTGGCGGCGCCAGAGGCATGCTGGTCGTTGGCAATACGGACACTCGCAGCCACGACCGTTCCGCCGTTGATGAGCAATTTGCCGGTACCGAAGTCGCCGACCAACAAAAGGTTGCCGACCGACAGGGTGCCGCTGGACACGGTGGCGGTGCCAATGGAGTCCGGGCCACCGCTGGCTAGCGCGAGGACAGGGGTGACGACGGTTCCGCCATTGACGATCAAATTTCCGGTGCCGGACAGAAGTCCGGCAGTCAAGCCAAAGCCGGTCAGGTTCAGTATGCCGCCGGAAACCGTCACCGTGCCAACCCCGTCGTCATCCCCTAGCCGGACACTGCCATTCACAATCCGCACCGTGCCGCCGGTGATCGCGAGTGATCCGGTGCCGCTGGTGCCGACATGCAGGTCGGAGCTGATGGTCCAAGTGCCCGCGGAGACCGTGGCCGTGCCGATGGAGCCGGCGTTTTCGGCAATGATTGCGCCGCTCCCGGTGACGGTTCCACCATTGATCATCAGCGTGCCGGTGCCATCGTATCCAATGGTGGGGTTCGTCGTCCAGGTGCCGCCAGAGACCGTGACCGTGCCCATGCTGCCCGCGTTCACCCCCAGGATGCTGGTGCCCGGCCCAACCACCCCACCCGCAACCAGCAGCGAGCCGGTGCCGGAATTTCCAATGTAAAGCGACTGGGTTGTTGTCCAAGTGCCGCCGGAGATGGTGGCGGTGCCAACGGCCCCGGCATTGTTGCCAAGGTAATTGAAGGCGGCCGAGATCGTGCCGGCATTGAGCGCAAGCGAACCGATGCCGGAATCACCGATGGAAAAGGTGCGGGTTGAAACCCATGTTCCACCGGAAACGGTGGCCGAGCCGGCAACGTTCGGGCCAAAGCCGATGAAACTGGAAGATGCCGTCATGGCCCCCCCGCCCATGACCAAGGTTCCGGCGGTTGTTTGGCCGGCATAAAAATTCCCGCTGGTGCTGAGGGTCGCGCCGGAGCCGGACAAAGCCAGGGTTCCTCCGTTCACCACCGCATCACCGGTGTAGCTGATGGCACCGGTGAGCGTGAGCGTGCCGGTGCCGGCCTTGGTCAATCCGCTGGTTGAGTTTCCGCCCGCAATGACACCGGCAAACGTGGTGCTGGCATTGCTTGCGCCGGCCGTCAGCACGACGCCGTTGCCAAGGGTGACTGTGCTGTTGGCCACGCCCGTCAGCGAACCGATGGTCTCGCTCGCACTGATCTGCAACACGGCGGTCGCGCCGGTCAGGCTCACATCGGAGGCATCACTGATCGCCGCACCGCCAGCCAGTGCCAGCGTGCCATTGGTGATTGTCGTGGGCCCGGTGTAGGTGTTTGCGCCGGAGAGGGTGAGCGTGCCGTTGCCAATCTTCGTGAAGGCACCGGTGCCGGAGAGCACGCCGGACCACGTTGCGTTGAGGCCATTCGTGTCGAGCGTGGAAGCGGTATTGGCGGCCAAGATGGCGGCGACGGAGCTGGTGAGGTCGCTGCCAAGCACCTGCAGGGTGCCGCCGGACCAGTTGAAGGCGGCCTGGCCCTGACCGGTCACAATGCCGCCGGCCCCGCCCACCTGGAGCGTGCCGCCGGAGCTGAGGTTGAGCGTGCCGGTTCCGGTCGAGTCGCCAGCCAGGGCCAGCACCCCGTTGACGGTGACGAGGCCGCCGCCTCCGACCGTGAGCGTCCCGGCGCCTTGGTTGCCCACTGTCAGATTGCCCAGGCCCTGCAAGGCCGAGCCGGTGCCGGTGACGCTCACCGTGCCGGTGCTGCCCGCATTGTTGCCGATAAAAATCGCGGTGCTCCCGCCGGTCACAATGCCACCATTGGTGATGGTGAGCGAACCGGTGCCCGTGTTGCCGGCCGCGAAATTCCCCGCATGCAGCTGCGTGCCCGCGCCGTCCACGCTCACCGTCCCGGTGCTGCCGGAATTATCGCCCACCTGCGTCGACGTCACGGCCGTCACGCTGCCGCCCGCAGCGACGTTCAGCGTGCCGCCGCCGCCCTCGCCGACAAACAAGGTGCCGCTGTTGCTCCAGGTCGAACTGGCTCCGCTGACACTCAGGGTGCCCGCCGAGCCCGGGCTGAAACCGAGGAAAACATTATGGCTGGCCGAGGCCGTGCCACCGGCGGCAAGCACCAGACGGCCAGTACCGGCGCCGCCCAGGTAAAAATCACCGTTCACCTGCAGGCTCGCGCCGCTGACCGTGATCGTGCCATTGTTTGTAAAATCGGAGGCATCGGCCTGGGTGAAGCTGCGGCTGTTCAGCAGCGTGAACGCGCCACTGTTGGTGACGAGGGTATCGATGGGCGCGAAGACCGAACTGGCGCCGTCGAGCGTGACCGCCGCGCCGGCGGCGAGGGTGGTGAAGGCGGGCGAACCGGGAAATACCAGCGTCGCGCCGTTGCGGATGATCCAGGTGCCGCCCGTCAGCGTGCCCGCACCGTTGTCCTGCGCGACCGGGCCGGTGAGGGTGAGCGTGCCGCCGGCCTGCACCTCGACGGTGCCGGCATTGTCGAGCGCCCACTGGACCTGGGCAGAGCCGGTGCCAGCATGCACGAGGCTGGCGCCGGCGGCATTGGTGAAGACGGAACCGACGCCGGCGGTGATAAAGCTGGCGAAATCGTGGAGGGTGAAGGTCGCGCCGGCGAAATTGTGCCAGCGGGCGGAGCCGGTGTTGTCATCCCAGAGACCTTCATTGACGCCAGGGAAGCCGAAGAGGCCGGCCGGACCGAAGGCATTGATCGTGAGAGTGGCGGAACCGGTGTTGGCGAACAGGTGCTCATTGGCATTGGCCTGGGCCGAGTTGAGTGTGACGGAGCCGCTGAGCGTGAGGGTCGCATTCGCGCCGCTGACCGTCGCCTCAGGCAGCCAGACGAGATTGGGCAGCGTGGCGTCGCCACCGAGGGCGAGTGCGCCGGAGATGGTCGTGCCGCCCGTCCCGTTCACGGTCACGCCTGCACCCAGCGTGCTGGAGGTCAGGGCGAGGGCGGCGCCACTGGCGAGCGACACGGTGGCCCCGGCGTCGAGGGTGGCATTGCTGAACTGGAGCGAGGCTCCGTTGGCGACGCTGACCGCGCCATCACTCGTGGCGTGGTGCCGAGAAATTGCAGCGTACCGGTTGGGAGGGAAAGGATCCCGTGATTGACGAAGCCCCACTGGATCAGCGCGGAGCCGGTGCCGGCATGGACAAAGGTCGCGCCGGCGGCATTGGTGAAGATGGAACCGACGCCCGCAGTGATCAGGCTGGCGGAGTCGTGCAGGGTGAAAGTTGCCCCCGCGAGACTGTTCCAGCGGGCGGAGCCGGTGTTGTCATCCCAGAGGCCCTCCTGGGGGCCGGCAAAGGCAAAGAGGTCAGTGGCGCCGAGGGCGTTGACCGTCATGGTCGCCGAACCGGTATTGGCATAAAGGTGCTCGTTGGCATTGGCCTGGTCAGGGTTGAGGGTGACCGTCCCGCTGAGGGTGAGGGCCGCATTCATGCCGGTGGCGGAGGCTTCGGGCGACCATACCACATTGGAGAACGTCGTCGCCCCGGTGCCGAATCCGATTGCACCGCTCAGCGATGTGCTGCCCGCCCCGCTGACAGACACACCCGCCCCGAGCGTGCTGGAAGTCAGGGCAAGGGTCGCGCCGCTGGCGAGCGACACCGTGGCGCCCGCGCTGAGCGAACTCGAACTGAGCAACAACGTCGCATTGCTGGCGACACGGATAGACCCATCGCTGGTCAGGATGGTGCCCAGAAATTGCAGCGAACCCGCCGCCACAGAGAGGGTGCCATGATTGACGAAGCCCCACTGGATGAGCGCGGAGCCGGTGCCGGCGTGGGCAAACGTCGCGCCGGCCGCGTTGGTAAAGAGGGAACCGACGCCGGCAGTGATGATGCTGGCGGAGTCGTGCAGGGTGAAAGTTGCACCCGCGAGATTGTTCCAGTGGGCGGAGCCGGTATTGTCATCCCAGAGTCCCTCCTGCGGGCCGGCAAAGGCAAAGAGGTCGGTGGCTCCCAGGCTGTTGACCGTGATCGTGGCCGAGCTGCTGGTGGCGAAGAGGTGCTCGTTGACGTTGCCGAATGTGGCGTTGAGACTGAGCGCACCGGACACGGTAAGGGCGGTGTTTGTGCCAGTCAGCGATCCTTCCGCGCCATATTGCAGCGCGCCGACGGTAAAGTTGCCATCCAGGGTGAGCGTGAGACCGGTGAAACTGGCGGTGTCGGTCGCACCGGGGGCGACTCCGCCCGACCAAGTGGCGCCGTCGGACCAGTTACCAGTTGTGACGGCGGTAATGGTCTGGGCGCGAACTGGCATGACTGCTGCCAGGCAAACAGAAACCACCGCAATGACTTTGGGCAACAATCGTGGGCTCATTTTGGGCGAATTGAAGTGGTCGTGGGGCTCGTCCGAATCGCACAATAGATACCCCGGCTGGTCAATCCCATAGCTGGCACTGTCCGGCTTCCGCTCCACCCGTGAAATTTCCGATTTGGTCCTCAGGTGGCCGCCATGGCCCGGCCGGCGTGCCAGCCGGTGGTCCAGGCCGCCTGAAAATTGAAACCACCGGTCACCCCGTCGAGGTCAAGCACCTCGCCGGCGAAGTGCAGGCCGGGGCAAAGGCGGCTCTCCATCGTCGCAAAATCCACCTCGCGCAACCGCACGCCCCCGCAGGTGACGAACTCCTCCTTGTTCACGCTTTTGCCCGTCACGGCATACTCGCCTTCGGCCAATTGCGCCGCCAGGGCGCCAAGCGCGGCATTGGACACACCGGCCCACTGCGCGTCCGGTGCCAGGCCGGCCGCCGCCGCGAGCCGCTCCCACAACCGGGCGGGCAGGACGAACGGGTTGGCGGTGGCGACCTGCCGTTTGGGATGCGCTGCCCGAAATGCGGCCAGTTCGGACCGCGTGCCGGCAGGGGTACGTGGGGCCACCCAATTCAGGCCGAGGACAAATTTATAGCTGGCGGCATGCAGCTCCCGTGCTCCCCAGGCGGACAGCTTCAGGATGGCCGGGCCGCTCAACCCCCAGTGCGTGACCAGCAGCGGACCGTCCGTCCGGAGCTTCGTGCCGCGCACGGTGGCCGTGACCTGTTCAACTGCGACACCGGACAGCCCGACCAGTCGTGCGTCGTCACAATGAAAAGTAAACAACGACGGGACCGGTGGCTCGATGGCATGGCCGAGCGCTGCCGCGATGGTGAGGCCGACCGAGGATTTGTTGCCCCCGGTGGCGAGGAGCAGCCGGTCGCACCGCAGGTTGGAACCGTCGGTGAGCGTCAGCCAAAAATCCGGCGGTCCGTCCGCCCGGGCCACGTTTTCGGCCTGGCGCACCCCCAGGCTGGTGCTGAGCTTCACTCCGGCCTGTTGCGCAGCCTGGGTCAGGCAGTCCACGATGGTCGCCGAGCGGTCCGTGACGGGAAACATCCGCCCATCGGCCTCGGTTTTGAGCGCGACGCCGCGTGCGGCAAACCAGGCCACGGTGTCGCGGGGACCGAAGCGCGTGAGCGGCCCAAGCAGTTCGCGTCCGCCGCGCGGGTACTTTTTCACCAGTTCACGCGGTTCAAAGCACGCGTGGGTGACATTGCACCGGCCGCCGCCGGACACCCGCACTTTGGCCAACGGGTGCGAGGTCGCCTCAATCAGGGTGACTTCGGCTGCTGGGTCGGCCTCCGCGCCGGCGATGGCCGCGAAAAACCCCGCCGCGCCCCCGCCGGCGATGATGATGCGTCTGGGTGAGGACGAGGCCATGGGCCAGACTGTGGGTTCGGCGCCGGCGGCGGAAGCCGGAAATGGCCGGCGGCAAAAAGCGGGTTGCAAGCGGCCGGTTTGTTTGTAACCTCCCATATTAGTTACCGTCCTAACTATTGCTCTCGCCATGTTGAAAACCCTCCAAGTCAATGTGACCGCTGTGGTCGTGTCGGTCGCGCTTACGGGCGCTGTGCTGGGCGGCTATATCTATTACATCCAGACGCAGGTGATCCCGGGCCTGCGTGCCGCGCAATCATCCCGGACGGAAACTACCCCGGTCACCCCCGATGCCGAGACTCTGGCGGCCGCGCGCCGGCAGGTGGAGTTTGCCGAAATGGCGATGTTGCCGGCGCTGCTGGTCGCGCAAAGCGCGCAGGCATTTATGCCGATGGGTGGCAACGGCACCCCGCTTGCGGCGGCCGTCAATTATCCCATCAGCGACTACGCGACCACTGTGATTCCGGCGTCCTCGCCGCTGGCGACGCAGGAGGATGTGGCCATGGCGCTGCAGGCGGCGTTTGCGGCCCAGGCTCCGGCCCAACCCACCGTCATCGAAAATAACAACACCTATTATGTGCCTGCTCCCCAGGTTGATACCACGACTGACTCGGCGACGATGTCATATGCGCAACCGGTGACTCTTTACTCTGGGTTTCAGCGCCAAGGTGGGCCCGGTTTGCGCGGAAACAACCCCAGGAACCTGGTCAATAATGCCACGGCAAACTCCCCGTCATTCCCCATTACGACGACCATTGTCACCGGTCTGCCCAAAATCCCTCCCTCCATCACCACGACGTTCGTGACCACGCCGCAAATCAACCGGTTTCCGCCCATTCCGCCGCCCGCGACCAGCACGACAAGCACGGACTCACGTGGCCGGCGTGGTGGCAATTGAGCCTGGGGTGCGGCCTGCACCGATTGGATCCAGGCCGGCGCGCCAGGGGAGGGGAGATGACGTGTCAGGACGGGCCTGATTTCCAGGCGCGCGCATCCGCAGCCTTGCGTCCGGACAGCCGGGACGACACACTTTCCGGCTGACCATGCTGCCCAATCTCACCGACCGCCACTGGCTCTGGCTTGCCGCCGCGTGCTACCTTGCGGGTTTCGCGCTGGGGACGCTGGCGCTGCTGCGCGGGCGCCGGCATTCCCGGGCGGCGATGCTGGTCGCGCTCGGGGCAGGTTTTGCGCTCCAGACCATCGGGCTCGGTCTGCGCGGACGCGCGGTGCAGGGTTGCCCGCTCGGGAACACCTTTGAGCTGTTTCAGTTCACCGCCTGGTCATCGGCGTCGCTCTTCCTGGTGGTGGGCGCAACTTTCCGGATGAGCCTGCTCGGTTATTTCACCGCCATGCTGGCGGCGGTGCTGACGCTGGTGTCCCTGGCGGTGCGGGACTGGGATGCCGCCCAGCGGATGCACATATTTGGCACCAATCCTTGGATCGAACTGCACGCCGCCCTGGCGGTTTTCAGTTACGGCGTGTTTGCGCTGTTGGCGCTCACCTCGGTGATGTTTCTGCTGCGCAATTATTCGCTCAAGTCCAAGCGGGTCGGCGGTTGGTTCTCCTTTCTGCCCTCCATCCTCGACCTCGATCATATCGGTGTGCGGCTGTTGGGCGCCGGTGTGGCGCTGCTGACCGCGTCACTGGCGATGGGCGCAGTGTATTGGCTGCCCCATCCGGAGTCGGTCAACATCCTCAAGCTGCTCACGACGGTCGCGGTCTGGCTGGCCTACGCGGTCGCGCTCGGGCAGCGGTTGCGTGGCGTACTGCCCGACCGGCGGCTCGCTTGGGCCTGCGGGGTGCTGTTTGGCGCGGCCCTCCTGTCGCTGTTTGCCGTCAACTCCAGCCGGCACCCGCCGTTGGTCCCCGCCGCGACGGAGGCGCACACGCCATGAGCGAGGGGGCCACCTTTTTCATGCTCGGGGCCAGCCACCACAGCGCACCGCTCGCGTTGCGGGAAAAGCTCGCGCTGCCGCCGGAAAAAATCGCCGTACTGCGGGCGCGGCTCGGCCCGGAGGCGGGCGTGCGCGAGCTGGCGGTGCTCAGCACCTGCAACCGGGTGGAATTCTATGGGGTGGCCGATGCGGCGGCGGTGACGCGGATCGAGGCGGAATTTTGCGCGCTGCAGGGGGTGGCCGTGGAGGAATTTGCCGTCGCGCGGCGGCACGCGGCCGGCGGCGCCGCCATCGCGCATCTGCTCTCCGTCTCCGCGGGGCTGGATTCGCAGCTCGTGGGGGAAAACGAGATTTTTGGCCAGGTGAAGGACGCCTACGCCGCCGCGACCACCGGGGGCGGGGCGGGACCGGTGCTGCACCGCGTGTTCCAAAAAATTTTCCAGCACGCGAAGCACATCCGCACCCACACCGGCGTCTCCGAGGGGGCGGTGAGCGTGGCCAATGTCGCGGTCGAACTGGCGCTGAACATTTTCGGCAAACTCGACGCGACGCGCGTGCTGCTGCTCGGTGCGGGCGACATTGGCGAAAAGACCGCCAAGGCGTTCCAAAGCCGCGGCGCGGCCGCGCTCACGGTCTCCAGCCGTACGGCCGAACGTGCCATGACTCTCGCCACCGAGCTGGGCGCGGCCGCGCTGCCGTGGGAGCTGATGCCGGTCCGGCTGGCGGATCATGACATTGTCGTCGGCTCGACCGCCGCGCCCGCCGCCGTGGTGACCGCCGCCCAGGCCGCCGCCGCCATCCGGTCGCGCCCCTCGCGGCCGCTGTTCTTCATCGATCTTGCCCTGCCGCGTGACATCGATCCGGCCGCCGCGGACCTGGAGAATGTCTTTCTCTACAATCTCGACGACCTCGCCAGGATCGCCGACGCCAACCGCACCGCCCGCGAAGTCGAGGTCGCCCGGGCCCGGCTGGTGGTGGCGGACAAGTCCGCCCAGCTCTGGCAGCAGATCGCCCTGCGCCTGGAGGCGGACGCCGGCACCGCGCACAATGCGTCCGGTGCCGCCACGCGACCGCCGCTGGCGGGGTGAAGGTTCTTTGGTCACCCGGAGCAGCGGGGTGGGTGGTCAGCCTGGAGCCCGGGCGGCCTGCATCGACAATCTGACTTGGTTTTCAAATTTTTGCATGAAGTCCTCCGCCTGCACCTTGGTCAGAAAGCGGGCGTCGTAATGCAGGTCGGCATGCAGCTGGCCGGCGTAGATTCCGACGGCGAGCGTGACACAGGTGCCGGGGCGAAACATCCCGCCGATGACAATGTCCTCGAGCACCGCGCCCGGCACGGCGAGGCGTTGGTCGGCGTCAAGCAGGGGACTGCGCGGGGAAACGAACGGTCCCATGTTGGTCAGCACGAGCGTGGCGCGGCAGGCGGGCCCGCGGGTGTAACGCCGGATGCCACCCGGCCGCAGGCGTTGCAGGCCGAGCAGCAGGAGAAAGATATGGCCGAGCCGGTATTTTTTCACCTGCGCCATGTCTTCGCCGGCCCGGCGGAGCAGGCGGTCGCGGTTGGCCAGCGATTTGGCGCGCCGGTCGATGCCGACGAGGCTGAAGACATTGGCGGCCGGCAGGAGCTGGTCGGCGGGACGGCGCAGGCTGACCGGGACGCCGAGGCGGATCCAATCGAGCGGAGTGCCGGTCCCCTGGGTGGTGCGCCACACCCCGACGGCGGCAAACACGTCGCGCATGAGCAGCTCGTTGACGCCGGCCCCGAGCCGTTTGGCGGCGGTGCGGATCTGCTTAAATTCCGCCGGTGAAAAGCGGTGCGTCACGACGGCGGGCAGGCCGGGCGGCGGCGGGCCGTCCTCCGCCGCCATTTGGTGCGGGACGAAGGGCGCGACGGTGCGCCGCAGCAGCGGAAACGCCACGGCGAGGCCCAGCAGGTGACCGGGCAGACCGGTCAGCCGTTCCCACCAGGATGACGCGAGGCGGCAGCGCGTGTGGAGCAATTCCGGACGCAGGGCGGGCAGGGCGGCCTCCCGGCCCAGTTCACGCGCATAGAGTAGCATCAGATCATGGAACACTTGGAAGAGTGCGCCGCCGTCAAACACCGCATGATGCATCTGGGCAAACATCACGGTCGCGCCGGCCTCCTCCACCACGATCACCCGGACGCCCGGTTCGCGGGTAAGATCCATCGGGGCCCAGGTCACCGGCCAGTCCGTGCCCAGCGGTCCGGTCCGCCACTCGATCGGCGCGGGCCCGCCAGGTGCGGCTTCCCAGCCCAGGCCGCCCCAGCGGCCGCGCCGCACCACCGAGGCGAGCAGCGGGTGGCGCCGCGCCGTCTCCGTCCAGGCGCGTTCCAACGGCCCCGGTTGGAAGTTGCCGCGAAAGCTCAACCGGCCGAGCATCCAGCACGGATACGCGCGCCGGCCGTCGTGCAGGAAATATTGCTCCAGGAGGGTCAGGGGCAGGCGTGGCATGAGGCGCGAGTGGAAACCGGCGGCGCGCAGGCGCACGCCAAAAAGATGATTGTGATGACGGGCGCGTCCGCCGCAGAGTCAAGCGCGTCGCACTTCGCGTCCGTCATGCTCACCCAAATCCGCAGCACCTGGAACACCTTCCGTCATCTGGTGCGGGCGCGGGAAAATGTCATCACCGTCTGGCCGAAATCCTATTACCGGCGCGAGCTGATCCCGGTGCATTGCCTCAACCGTTGGATGTTTGTGGTCAACAGTCCCGCCGGGGTGCAGCAGGTGATGGTCAGCAACGCCAAAAACTACCGAAAAAGCCCCGGCAACACGCAGATGTTGAAGCCGCTCCTTGGCAACGGGCTGTTTCTGAGCGAGGGAGAGCTGTGGACGCGCCAGCGCCGGCTCAGCAACCCGGCCACGCACGGAACCCGCCTGCCGGGCTACGCCCAGATCATCACCACCGCCGGCCAGGCCATGCTGGCCGAATGGCGGACGCATCCCGGCCCGCACGAGGAGGATGTGATGGAGACCTTCACCCTGCTCACCGCCAATATCATCAGCCAGATCATGTTTGGCTACAAGTTGGGGGACAGCGTCCACACCCTCTACGAGGCGTTTGTGGAATACCAGGCCTCGCACGGGCGGATGCATCTGCTGGAGTTTCTCGGCCTGCCCTCCTGGCTGCCGCGTCCCAGCCTGTGGCGCGGGCGGAAGGCGGTGGACAAGTTTGACCGGGTGCTGGCGGAAATCCTCCGTGCGGGCAAGGACAGCGAGGGCGAGATGCCGGAAAATTTCCTCCACATGCTGCTCTCGTTTCGCGACGAGGAGGGCAAACCGATGGAGCCGTCGCTGGTGCGCGACGAGATGGCGTCCATTTTTCTGGCCGGCCACGAGACGACCGCCATCACGCTCGGCTGGGCCTTTTGCATGCTGGAACGCCATCCCGAGGTCGAACGCCAGCTCCATGAGGAACTTGACCGTGTGCTCGGCGGCCGGGCGCCGGCTTTTGCGGATGTGCCCAATCTCACCTACACGCGGGCGGTGATCGATGAAACCCTGCGCCTCTATCCGCCGGTGCATGCCTTCACGCGGCAGGCCATCGGGGCGGATGAGATCTCCGGACAGAAAATTCCGGCGGGCTCGTTCATCACCATCACGTCCTGGGTGCTGCACCGGCACACCCTGTACTGGGAGGAGCCGGACGTGTTCAAGCCGGAGCGGTTCCTGCCGGGCAACCTCCAGAAAATCAACCACCATGCTTACATCCCGTTTGGGGCGGGTGCCCGCATCTGCCTCGGCAAACATCTGGGATTGCTCGAGTCCACCTTGTTGCTGGCGATGATTGCGCAGTCATTCCGGCTGCGGGTGCGGGCCGGCCATGTGGTCGAGCCGCTCGGCCGGATGACACTCCGGCCCCGCGGCGGTTTGCCCATGCGGATTGAGCGGCGATGAGGTTTTTCAGGAGTCAGGCAAAACCGGGTGACGCACGATCCGTCCCGGCTCTCCCGAGCCGGGCTACGTTCTCCTGGTAGCCCGCTTCGGGAGAAGCGGGAAT
>CAIXIZ010000309.1 GCA_903919625.1 uncultured Verrucomicrobiota bacterium | reverse complement strand
TGCCGGCATTGAGCCGGTACCCCGATCCCCCATTGGCTCCAGGCCGGCGTGGGGGCTCCGCCGAGCGCGCCCATTCCGGCAGACTCCAGACGGACAAAATGACAGGTATCTTCTTCTGTGATAGTATTTTTTGCATTGCCAATGCCGGGGCTACTGCGCCGAAGTATCCCGTGCCACCGTTGGGGTTGGGCGGTCCATCTTCCGTCGGCTGCCACGCGGCCAGGGGCAAATCCGCCCGGGCCCACGGCACCCGGAGATTTTCCAGGTTGTAGGCCGCCTGCGGGGCGTCAGCGGCCTGTTGCATCCGAAAATTGCCGCCAATGCCCAAAAACGGGCTGCCGGGATGCGCCGGGTCAATGACCACGGTGATCGGCGACCTGTCCACATCGCCGGCGGCCTGTAGCGTGAAACTGACGCGCGTGGTCTGTCCGGCGGCCATGGTGCCGGTGCAGACCGGGAAATACACGTCAATGCCCCTTGGGGCACCCGGCCCCCGCCCGCCGCCACCGGGCTGGACAACAATGTCAGCCGCCGTGGCCAGCGTGACTTCTAACTGCCGGTGCGCTGCCGTGACCCGCACCCCTTTGGCCGCACCGCTGGGCAGGCTGCCACCCCCCGTTATGGCCGCTGGCGGCGCGCTGGCGACAGGATCGACCAATTGCGCCGTCCCGTCCGCATAATCCGCCATCGGCAGGTGAACGATAAAATAGATGCCTGCGAGCGATGTGTCGGCTGTGGCCGACACCGTCACGGTCACATTCACGCGCCCGGTCCCAACGTCTTCGTAGGTGACCTGGCCGTTTACCACGTTGCCTGCACCTCCACGGCCGCGCGCGCCAGGCACCGTAGCCGGTGGGGCCGCTCCCCGTCGCCCACCCCCACCCCCCGCCATCAGGCCACCCGAGGAAGTCTGCTGTACGCCCTGGCGGACAAATTGCGGATTGCTCAACCGTTCTTGCTGAGCTGGTCCAACGGGCGGTTGTCCAACAGGCACGGCACGGAATCCGGTAGTGAACGTCATGAGTTCGCCCTCGACCCGGATGCCGCGCAAGCCGCCCCAGACGTTGGCCTCTGCCTGCCCGCGGGCCGTTTCCGCCAGACCAAAGGCCAGGATCACCGTCAGGACTCCATGATGGAAGGGGTTCATCATGGCGGTCAGCATAGACGGACAGACGCTGAGGCGGGCAACGTTTTTCGCCCCGAACCAATGCATGGCGCAAAAACGGGCTTTCAATTTCATTCCCTGCTTTTAGTTTCGGCCATCCCCAATCCCCCATGAAATTCCTGGCTCTCTCCCGTTGGTGCCCCCTCACCCTGTCCTGCGTGCTGGCTCTCGCCGGTGCCGACCTCCGCGCCGCCGATGCCCCGGCCGCGCCACCGGCTCCAAATCGGGGCGGTTTTCCGGGTGGACCGGGCGCCGCCCGTGGCCAGGGGGGCCCGCGTGGCGGGCAACAGCCGGCCGCTTACACCCCGCCCGGGCCGCCGGCCCCGGTGCCGGCAGCGGTCGCGATGCTCCGGCCCTCACCCGATGAACTGGCCCAAATCAACGGTGCGCTCAGGCAGTTTATCGCCACCAACACTTCCGCTGCGAGGCCGTTGCTCCAGAAATACGCCCCGTTGATCTCCGTGCCGGCACCGCGCCCCAACACCGCCGTCATGCCTTCCGTCAATCTCGGCTACATGACCAAGCACAACGGCAACCTTGCCGCCATCACCGAGGCCAAAGGGGACATTGATGTGCTCTTTATGGGCGATTCGATCACCGA
>CAIXIZ010000308.1 GCA_903919625.1 uncultured Verrucomicrobiota bacterium | reverse complement strand
GCAATTTTCTTGCGGCCAATCCCGGCAACTTTCTCGCCTCCGTCGGCATTGTGCTGGTGCTGGCGGGCGTGGCGTTCAAGATCGGCGCGTTTCCGTTCCAATTTTGGATTCCGGATGTCTATCAGGGGGCGCCCACGCCGGTGACGGCGTTTCTCGCCGTCGGCTCGAAGACCGCCGGATTTGCCGTGTTGCTGACGCTGGCCGGGGTGTTTGCGCCCTACGCCCGCCTGGTCACGGCGGTGCTTTCGGTCATGGCAGTAGCCACCATTTTGTTCGGCAATCTGGCCGCGTTGACGCAGCACAACGTCAAGCGGCTCATCGGTCTCTCGGGCGTGTCGCATGCCGGCTACCTGCTCCTCGGCGTGATCGCCGTGATGGATGGCGGACGGCTCGCTTTTGTGGCGGTAAATTTTTACCTGTTTTCCTATCTGCTCGCCGCGATGACGGTGTTTGGCGTGATGACCCAGCTCGCCGGCCCGGATGACGCCGACCAGCGGCTCGATCATTATTCCGGGCTGGCCCGGACCAATCCATTTCTGGCCGGGATCCTCGCCATCGGGCTTGGTTCCCTGGCGGGGATCCCGCCGCTGGCAGGTTTCATGGGTAAACTGCTGGTCTTTGTGGCCGCCTTTCAGACCCGCCATTATGGGCTGCTCGGCGTCGCCATCGTGGGGGTGGTGCTTTCAATCTACTATTACTTCGGCTGGCTGAAGGCGGCATTTTTTGATCCGGGGATGCCCCCAGCCGACGACGGGCAGGGCCGCCCACCTGCCCGGATTTCGATCGGAGTTGTTGCCGGGCTGGCCTTGACCCTGCTGGCGGCGGCTTCGGTGCTGTTCGGTTTTTACCAAGGCATGCTGGGTGATTTTCTCGGGCTGCGTTGAAAAGTCCCGCATCCGGCCTGGTCCGGGGCGGATTGGAAACCAATCGCTCGTCTGATTCAGACGACACGGATTGGATCAGACCTTCGTGGTTAAAATATCATCGGTTGAATGGTTCAGTCTTTGCTTGAGACGGTTCGCTTCCTGGTTTCCCCCTTGAAAAATTTCGTCTGCTGCTTTCCGGCGTCCTGCCATCGTGATCTTCCTGCGCTTCATGGTTAAAATTTCGGTGTTTGAAATTGCAGCCTGCTTCAGGCCTCCGGCCTCTGGCCACCCTACGACTGCGCCCAAATTCCAGAAATCTATCGGCGAAAGCAGAACGGAACGGCCGGGAGCCAGGCCTGGCTTGATTGGCCAACCACCCTTGACCTCATCAAAGCCGTTTCAAGCGGGTTCAAACCGGTGAAGTGTTGGCCGACGGTGGTGCGGGGTCGGCTGGCGGTGGTGCTGGGTCGGCTGGCAGGGGTGCGGGAAGGGCGGCTGAGGCTGGCGGGGGTTCCGCGGAGGAGGTCAATTCTGCCTCCGGGGGCTGGGAACCGGCTGTGGACGGTGGTCTGGGCGGGAAGGTGGTGGGCAGGGGAGCGACGGGGGGGCGCGGTGGTGGCTCAGCCAAGGCACGCTTGATTTCCTCTTCAACCCCCGCCGTGGCCTTTTTGAACTCGCGGATAGATTTGCCCAGGCCGCGGGCGAATTCCGGCAGCTTGTCCCCGCCGAAAAAGATCAGCACAAGCAGCAGAACCATCATCATCTCGCCGGAGCCGATGTCGAGGAAAGCCAAGGTTGTGAATGAAGAAGCCATGGATGCGTGCAGTAGGGAAAGCCAAAGCCATGGCAGCGGCAAATGCAACCACTCCCCCCGATCCGCGGCGATTGCCTCTCGATGAACACCTCCTCATATCAACAGGGGCTCCTGCCAACGTCCCGTCTGATTCAGACGACACAGATTGAATCAGTCCTTCATGATCTTCACGGATAAAATGTCATCAGTTGAATGGTTCAGTCATGCCTATGCGGCCGGCTTCTGCCGTCTGGCCTCCGGCTTTCGGCCTCTGGCTCTGGCCATAGGCCAGCTCGCTGAGCTGGCTCCGGCTCGACCGCGCCAAAATCCAGAAATCAGCAGGCGTTGGGATAAAACCGGCCGGTATGACCCGGGAAAATTCCACAAAAAAAGCCGCCCAGATTGAATGGGCGGCTCGATGGTGGGCAAATCAGTTGGCTTACTGGTAGGTGATCGTGCGCGCCCCGGCGACCCCGGAGGCGGTCACGGCCGAGCCGGCCAGGAGGATATCCGTGTAGGTCTCACCCGCGACCGTCGGGAACGGTTTGACCGCCTGGGTGGAGTTGGTGCCGACCATGTCGGTCGAGGCGAACGAGCTGCGTCCGGTCTCCGAGAAGTACTGGTCGGCGGCGTTCGACATCTGGCGCAAGTTGTTCGTGACACTCTTGTCTTGGGAACTGGCGCGCACTTTCTGGAACTGCGGTATGGCCATCGCGGCCAGGAGGCCGATGATGACGACGACAATCATGATTTCAACGAGCGTGAAGCCCGTGGTGGTGTTAGTTTTCATTTTATTAGTGTTTTATGCGGATGGTTTTATATTTTATAACCGGCAACGAGAGATGATGTTTCCGGCCTTCAGGGCTGGCAGAAAAGGACCGAAGGATTAAGCGGGCAACAATGTTATTGTTAATTACTTGTAATAATAATCCATACGGACTATGCAGGGCTTTACCCAGCCAGGGGAGAAGCAGGCAGACTTCTCGCGGCGCGGACTATCCTCTGAGCGATCTTCTCGAAGCGCATGCAGGCAAGAAGTGACGGAAGCGACGCTCAGTCCTTCAGGCTTTCAGATCTTCAGTCCTTTATCCCGTCAGTCCTTGCTACCGCACGGTGATGGAGACGGCGAAGCGCTGGGTTTTGCCAGGGGGCACCCAGTGCAGACCGACCTTGGTTTCCGGTGCATTGGGCGGTCCCATCCAAGGCTCGACGCAATAGAACGGAGAGTCGTCCGCGACGGTCCAGGTTACAAAAGTCGCCTCGGGCGGTGGCACGGCAGTTTCGCCCAGGCGCACGATCACGCGGCCCGGGCCGTGTTCCTCGCCAAGCACCGCCTCATGGCCCTGCAGCGCGGTGTGCAGAGTGTCGACGAGGGCGGGGTTGGCGAGGTTCTCCTCGAGGGCGAGGGGAGGGCCGGCGACGAGCTGGCCCGCGGCGTCCTGCCGAAGCCGTCGCGCAGCCGGAATCCGGATCGCATAGTCATCGCGGACCGCCCCGTCGTGCCAGGGCACAGCGAAATAAAAATGGTGGCCGGCGCACCAGGGCAGGGGCGACTTGCCGAGATTGTCGAGGGTGCATTCGCAGGCGAGGCCGAGCGGTTCAAAGCGGTAGGTGACACTAAACTCGTAGTCGAAAGGGTAGGCGGCACGGGCTTCGTCGCCGGGGACGAATACGGCGGTGAAGCCGCGATCGTTGGCGTGGGTCAGGCGGAACACGCCCTGGCGGGCGAGCCCGTGCATGGGCATGGGCCGGCTGACGCCGTCGGGCGTGCGCCAGCGGTGGATTGCGCCGCGGTCGAAGGAGCGGGCGCAGAATGGGAACAAGATGGGGTTGCCGCCGCGCGCCTTGGTGAAGTCGGCCAGCGAGGGGAGTTCCGGCCAGTGCAGCACATCTCGCACGGTGCCATCACCGTGGGTGATGTTCCAGTGCATGAGCCGGGCGCCGCGCTCCGGCAGCGCCAGAAAGGTGGATGGGCCGACGCGCCAGCGCCGGAGGGTTTCGCCAAGGTAGGGAACGTCTTCCATCGTGCCGACGGTGTTGACGTGCCGTGGCCGGGCATGCAAAGCGAAAAACGAAGCAAGACGGAACCCGCGACACGTCCCGTCCCGTCCGCCGAGACGGCGCCAGAGCAGCTTGCGCAGATCCGACGTCCGCTGAATCTCAGCCCATGAACGGTTGGCCTGCCTGGGTGGCGAGCCGCAAGCTCCGTGTTCAAGGCGCTGGTGGGGTTGGAGGTGAAGGCAATGCCGGCCGGCCGGGCGGAGCTGGAGCCTCACCGGCCCTTTGATTCTGCGGCCGCGGGGTTCGGCTTCGCGGCAAACTGGGTCCGGTATAGTTGCGCGTAGAGGCCGCCCGCCTGGTACAGTTCGGCATGGCGGCCGCGCTCGACAATCCGGCCTTGGTTCAGCACGAGAATCAGGTCGGCATTCTGGACCGTCGAGAGCCGGTGTGCGATCACGAGCGAGGTGCGGCCTTTCAGCGCGGAGACAAAGGCCTCCTGGATCGCCCGCTCCGATTCCGAGTCGAGATGGGCCGTGGCCTCGTCCAGGATGACGACCGCCGGCGCCTTGAGCAGCAGCCGGGCGATCGCGACCCGCTGCTTCTCGCCGCCCGAGAGCCGGTGGCCGCGGTCGCCGACCACGGTGTCGAGCCCCTGCGGCAGCGCCGCCACGACTGCATCAATCTGGGCATCGCGCAGCGCTGCCGCCAGCTCGGCCTCGCTCGCCCCGGGTTTGGCATAGAGCAGGTTGGCCCGCAGGGTGTCGTGGAACAGATGGGCGTCCTGCATCACCATGCCCACGGTCTGCCGGACCGATTCCAGGGTCGCGTCCCGCAAATCGACCCCGTTGCAACGGATCGCGCCGGCCCGGACGTCGTAAAAGCGCGCCGCCAGTTGGGCGAGGGTGGTCTTGCCCGCACCGGATGGGCCGACCAGCGCGATCATCTGTCCCGGCTCCGCCACAAAGCTCACGTCCTGCAGGACCTCCTTTTCCGGATGTTGGCCCAGCGCCGCCACCGATTCGAGCGAGGCGAGGGAAACCTCTCCGGCGGTCGGATACCGGAAGCCCACGGCGGCAAACTCCACGCGCACCGGACCCGGCGGGATCGGGGTGGCCCCCGCCTTTTCCGTCACGGTCGGCTGGAGATCCAGCACTTCGAAGACCCGCTCGAAGGAGACCAGCGTCGTCATCACGCTGACCTGCAGGTTGGAGAGCGCGGTGACCGGGCCATAAAGCCGCTGCAGATAGGCGATCAGCGCGACGACCGTGCCGACGTCCAGCGTATGGCGCGCCGCCTCGACACCCCCCCAGCCATAAACGACCGAGACCGCGAGCGACGCCACCAGGCCAAGGCCGATGAACAGGAGCCGCGCATAGGCGGACACTTTCACGCCGATGTCGCGCACCCGGCCCGCCTGCCGCACAAAAATTTCCTTCTCGTCCTCGGGCCGGCCAAAGACCTTCGAGACCATGGCTCCGGCGACGTTGAAACGCTCGACCATGAGGTTGTTCATGTCCGCGATGCGGTCGTAAGTCTCACGGGTGAGCGCCCGCAGCCTCCGGCCCACATATCGCGCCGGCAGCAGGAAGGCCGGCACCAAAATCAGCGCGCCCAGCGTCAGGCGCCACGACAGGGTGAACATGGCCGCCAGCACGAGTGTCATGGTCACGAGATTGCCGATCGCCGTGGACAGGATGTCGGTGAAGGCATCGCGCACGCCCGACACGTCGCTGTTCAGCCGGCTCACCAATGCCCCGGTGCGGGCGCGGGTGAAAAAAGCCAGCGACATCTTCTGGATGTGGACGAAGACCCTGACCCGCAGATCGAAGACGATTTCCAGGCCGATCCGGGCCGCAATCTGCCGCTGCCAGAAAGTCAGGCCCGAATCCACCAGCGAGACACCGGCCGCCAGCAGGGCAAGTTCGATGATCAGGTGCTCGTCGCCGCCGAGGATCCCGTGGTTGATCAACTCCCGGTAAATGAGGGGATTGACCACTCCGGCCGCCGCATCCAGCACGACCAGGCCCAGGAAAAATGCGAGGGTTCCGGCATAGGGCCGGGCAAACCGGAGAATCTGGGGCATGGTGCCGGGAGCCAGCTTGTGCTTCAGCACGGCTTCGTCCCTTTGGAACCCGTGGGCTCCCTGCCAGCCGCCCGGCATCATCTGGGGAGCCGTCGGGCGGCGGGCCGCATCACGGCGATGTTCCTGCGGAGTTGCACTTCCCGGAATGATTCCGATCCGGTTTCCTTTGTCGATCCTCATCGCGCCAATCCGCCGTCCGCTCCGACCGGCCAAAATTCAACTGGCCAGTCCGCCGCCGCAGCAATCGTGCGCCCCATTCAGACAAAAGGCCCAGCACCGCGAAAACCACCGTGTCTTCCGCAAAACCCCGCGGCATCGGTATCAGTGGCAAACGGCGATTTGGTTGTGCATGCAACCAGGCGGGAAGATCCTTCGAGGCAAGCCCACGATAGATGATCTCCGTCCATGGCAAAGCCCACCTTGTCCGTTGTGCTACCCACGGTGGCACGTATCCGCTCGCTTCGAGGCCCTCGTTGGTTCGACCGGATATCTGACTGTCCAGCACCTCGACTCGTGACCGCATCGCGTGGAAGGGCCAGCCGGCGACACGGTGATACGTTCCCCCATATGGGGGTTTCCAAAAGTAGCCCCCATTCTCGCCTCCGTCTCCGCGAAAAAAAGCGTATTCCCACCCATGGCCAGTTTCCTCGTAATAAAGGCCTTTTTCGCCGTCAGGATCCACTTTCTCGATTGCTTGTGACGGGTGATCAAAGGGATCGAAAGTGGAACGGGCGGGTGCCCACAGGAGGCAGATCCAAGCCACAAGCACGGTGATGCTGGCTCCGGCAGACAACCAGGTCACCATGCGTCGCAGATGCAGGAATGGACGTGGCCCAGTTGAGGCTTTGGCGGCTGGCCTCATGGCATTGATACACGCCTGCCATCTCAGGGCTGGAAGGCGTATGCTTGAACGGTCCCGTGGTCCAAGGTGATCAACCGCCCGCCCTGGCCGGTGCGCGATGCGACGGCAATGGCCTCAAGGCGTTTCTGATTGGCAATGGTCGCCAAACTCGTTCCCGCCGGCGTGGCGACGACCAGGGCTCCCGAGCCATCGACGAAAGCCCAAACGACCGAACCATCGCCTTTCAGATCTCCGGCTGCGAAACGGCCCGATTGCCAGCCACCGGCATCAGCCATCGCCGAGGTCTTCCAGGCCACTTTCCCCATTTCATCAAAAGCCACGGTCATATTGCCGTTCTGATTGACGGCGAGGATTTGCATCTGATTTTCGCCCACCGCCTGGGCGGTCATATGTGCGTAATAGCCCCGGTCCGGGTGGAGCGACCGGAGCAGGTGGCCGGTCGCGTCCAACACCTTGACCGTGCCACCGGCTTCCGAAGCAAAAACCAATGCCGGACGATTGGCCGTGGCCGGGACGATGGCCTGGTTCCAGACATTGCCTAGCATCATGGACCAGAGTTTCCCGCCGTCTGCGGCCGTCGCCTGAAGACCGCCCATGCCGTTCATTCCGGCAATCAGCTCATCGGTGCCGTCGCCGTCCAAATCGCCCCAATGCGCCCCATCCACGCCAAAGAGGGAGGAGACACTCCATAATTTCTTTCCGGTGTGATCGACGACCATCACCTCGTGGCTCCAGGTGCCATAACCGAGCAAACGGGCGCCTTTCCCTTTGGCCTGTCCGCATTCGATGGCCATGAATTTTGTCGGCAGGGAGAGCGTTGAGGTTTCAATCCCGGCCAGATCCAGCACATGCAGGGTTGAGCCGGCGGCAATGAGCACCCGCCTGCTGCCGTCGTTTTCCCAGTCTCCCACGCATAACGTTTGCGCGCCGCCGATGGTTTTCGACCAGACCAGGCTGGCTTTCAATGGGTGGGGATCCTCGGTCAACGTCGGTGGGCCGGCCGGCGCGGGCTTGGGTGGCCCCGGCAAATCGGCGGCGAGGGCATCGCCTTTCAGCTCGTTGTAATCCTGGCTCCCAACCAGCACCTTCTGAATGGTGCCCTGGCGGTCGATGAAAAACGTGGTGGGGATCGCGTCGATTTTATCAAATGGCGGGGGCAGCTTCGCGGCCGTGGCGATCGGATAGTTGACGCCCCTGGCCTGGACGAATTTTTTCAGGACGTCGGTGGTTTCCGCGGAAATTCCGATGATGACCAAATCGTCCCGTGACGTCTGATTGTACAGCTGGATAAAGTGCGGGGTCTCCTCGACGCAAGGTCCGCACCACGTGGCCCAGAAATCGATCACGACCCGCTTGCCCTTCAGCTCGCTCAGCCTGATCGTCCTGCCGTCGAGGGTGGTCATGGCAATGTCCGGGGCGGCCACGCCTTCCCAAGCCGTGAAATCCACCTGGTCGCCTTGCCGGGCCAGGCTCCCCTTGATGCTGTTGTAGAGGGAAAAGTAGAGGGCGCCGAAGCCGAGGCTGGCGACAAAGCCAAAGATCGAAAGCCCCGTCCCCCACCTGGCAAAACCGGCGGGGCCCTGCTTCCGGGCCAGATGGGCGATCCCGAAACCGAGCCCGATCAGCCCGAAGACCGAACCAATCAATAGAAAACTCGAAACCACCGCCAGGATGCCCAGTACGAAGCTGGCCATGGCCAGGCCGCCGGTCGAGGGCCGGTGGGCGGGGGTGGTGCCGGGCGGCAAGGCTGGGGGTAATGCGTCCATCTTAAGGTTCACGGGCCAGGGCTCGGGCGTGGGGTGGCTGCCAGGCAGGCCAGCAGGGAAAATTAAGCGGAGCGAGCGCAAAACATCGCCCTGCTGGGCCATACAGCCCACGCGCCAGCACTGGTCTCACCAAAAGTCACGCCTGCCAGGCGGCGCTTTTAGGATGACACGAGTAGTGGAGTCTGCCCGTAGGTTGGGGGGAGGCGACCCGGATCAGGGCAGGGCGAAAGCTCCTTGGAGGGTGCGCTTTAATCGATGGCGGCACCGTCACTTTAAATGCGACAGATCATTTTTGGCCAAGTTGCCTCTGTCCGCCATGCAAGGGCACAGGCACGCGGTCTGTGGGTTCATTGCAAACCGGGGGCTTCGGCACATGCGGCCGGGAAAAACCGGCGGGAATCCAACCCACACCGTCAGCGGTTAAACTTTCGTGTGCGGCGCTGGCACCAGGCTGCCAGGCCAAGGCTCAGGGTGCCGATCATCCCGGCAACGCCGGCCGGTTCCGGGATGCTCGCAAAATTGCTGAGGGTCAGCGAGCTGGTGAGCGGGAAGCCCGGCAAACCGGGCAGATCGCCGCCGGGCAGGCCGTCCACTCCACCCCCTGGACCACCTGGAAATCCGGGCAGGCCAGGATCGCCCATGGCCGTGACTTCGAACGTCAGCGTGGAGCCGGTTGCCAGATTAAATGCGTAGGAGGAGCCTGCGATCGGATCAACCGGGTTGCCGTCGATCTGGATCGAAAACGCGCCGGAACTTTCCGCCGTGAAGCTGACGGTGGCCGTGGTGATCGCGACATGAGAAAGGGTCAGCGTTGATATCCCCGCGCCGGTGCCGCCGAAACCGGCGGCGCCGGTGGCCTGCAAAACTAGGGAGCCCGGCCCGCCAGTCGTGTCGATTGCCCCGCCATTATTGGCCGAAAGGTTCAAAATCCACCCGCCGATCTCCAGATCGTTCTGATTGGTGTCGTAGGTGGTGCTGGCAATGGGCAGGGCGAATTCCCCCACGAACTGTCCGAAACTTGCGCTGGCAAACATAAGCCCGATGGCCAGGAGGAGAAAAAGGCGATGGGTGGAGTGCACGAGTGGGAATGCGATTATTAGATGAGTTGGGCCGGACAGGACCGGTTGTCCAAGCATAACGCGGGCCCAATGTCGCTGGTAACGCATAATCGCGTCCGGCAGCGGATTGATGTTTGGCGGCAGGCCCAATGGGTCTGAAAAAGTGTAACCTAATAGGTTACACTTTCAGCCGGACGGGACGGTAAGGACGGGCGCAGAAAAAGGGAAAATCAGAGGGCGGCGAGGAGGCGGGCGAGTTCGGCGTGCTTGGCCTGCTGGGCGGCAAGCTGCTGGCGCGCTCCGGCCAGGACCGCGGGCGGGGCTTTGCTGACAAAGGCGTCATTACCCAGCCGGGCTTCGGTCGCCGCAATGTGTTTCGTCAGCGCATCGAGCTCCTTGGTGAGGCGGATTTTTTCCGCAGCGACGTCCACGGTGCTCGCGAGGTCGAGATAGAGCGTGCCAAAGGGGGTGACGACGGCGGGCGCGTTTTCGACCGAGTCGCGGCGGAGGATCTCGGCCGCGCCGACCATGCGGGCGAGCGAGGCGAGATTGGCCGCGAGTCCGGTCCACTCGGCGTCGCTGGCGGTCACGAGGAAGCGCACGTCACGGCGGCTGGCGAGGTGGTGGTCGGCCTTGAGGGCGCGGGCGGAGGAGGCAAAGCTCTTGAGCTTCTCGACGGCTGCGACGGCGGCACGGTCCAGCTCGAGGCCGTGCGCATGCGAGGTCGAGGCCAGCTGGGAGGCGTTTTCGAGATGGCTGTCCTGGATGATTTTTCCGGGGACGCCGTAGCCGAGGAGCGACCAGAGCTCCTCGGTGATAAACGGGATGAAGGGGTGCAGCAGCAGGAGGGTCTGGCGCAGCACGAGATCCTGGATGGCGAGGCAGTTGGCCTTGGTGTCGGGCGACTGGAGCTTGGACTTCGAGACCTCGACATACCAGTCGCAGAAATCATTCCAGAAAAACCCGTAGAGGGCATGCACGGCGGCGCTGAACTCGAATTCCGCGAAGCAGCGGTCCACCTCGCGGGTGGTGGCGAGAAGCCGGTCGAGGATGGCGTGGTCATCGGCGTCGAATTTTGCGGCATCGAGCCGCGCGACAATCGCCGCCAGGGTGGAGTTGTTGCCGGCTTCGCCGCTCATCTGGCGGAAGCGGGCGGCATTCCAGAGCTTGTTGCAGAAATTTTTGCCGCTTTCGATGCGGTCCTCCTGGAAGCGGATGTCCTGGCCCTGCGGGGCGAGCGAGATGATGCCGAAGCGGAGGCCGTCGGCGCCATAGGTGGCGATGAGGTCGAGCGGGTCGGGCGAGTTGCCGAGCGACTTCGACATCTTGCGGCCCTGCTGGTCGCGAATGATGCCCGTGAAATAGACATGCTTGAACGGGATGCGGCGCTCAAGCGGCTCGCCGGGCCGCATGAATTCGAGGCCGGCCATGATCATGCGCGCG
>CAIXIZ010000307.1 GCA_903919625.1 uncultured Verrucomicrobiota bacterium | reverse complement strand
GGGTGGCGCGATCGGCGGGGGTGATGGGATTGACCTCGAGTTCCGGGAACCATTCGGCCAGCCGGTTTACGCGGAGAATCCATTGCTCCACCGTCTCGTCCCAGGCCTCCAGCTTGAGCCGGCCGGCGACCACTTCCCGGGTGAGCAAGGCGGCCGCTTCGCTCAAAGGGGCTTCGTCACTGCTGGACTTGGCCTCCAGCACGAGGTCGCGAAAGCGCCGTTCGCGCCGCGTCATCACCCGCTTGGCCGCTTCGTCATAGACCACCAGGCGCGTCTCCCGAAAATCGTGGGGAAACAGCTCCTTGAGCCAGACTTCCTCGACGGCGGTGGCGAGCGAGAGGATGGTGCTGACCTCGCCATCACGCCCACCAACTTCGCTGATCTCGGCCGCGACCAGCAACCGCGCCTGCTGCACGGCGCTCTCCCGCCCGAGCACCCCCCGGCGGCCGTGCACCAGTTCACACCGCAAGGTGCCTGCGTCGAGCCGGCGCGCGAGCTGGTCGGAAAAGCCCGCCAGCACGCATTTGCGCACCGCCGCGTCATCCCCGCGATGCTCAGCCACGTCGAGCCCTTCCTTGGCGGCGATGGCCAGAAACTGCTCGAAGAGCGGCCCGACCTGCCTGGCCCCGGGGGCGTGCAGACCCAGCCGCCGGCAAACCTCGGAGGAGAAATTATGCCGGTCGGCCTGCCGCCCGGCGCGCATCAAAAGGAAAAAATCACTCTCGTGTTCCTCACCCAGCGCATCCTCGCGGGCGCGTTCAACTTCCTTGGAGACGTTCCGCTGCAGGAAACTCCGCCCTTGGGTGAGCGCGGCCATGAGCGCCACCGGCCGGACGCAGTTGCGTTCCTGCGCGGCCAGCAGCATCCGCGCATAGCGGGGATGCACCGGAAAGCGGAGCATCTTGCGGCCGAGCCCGGTGATGGCGGCGAAAGCGGGCGGGGCGGGGCTGTTTTGCGCCGCCCCCGCGCCCGGAGGCGGCAGTTCGCCCGCCTGGATCGCCCCCAGATCTAGCAGCAAGGTTTCGGCGCGCTCCAACGCCCTGGGGTCGGGTTTCTCCAGCCAGGGAAAATTGGCCACATCGTCGATCCCGCTGGCCTTGAGGGTGAGCACGACCTCGGCGAGATCAAGCCGCCTGACCTCCGGCAGTTCCTGCGGGGTGCGCTGCGCGTGCTCCCGCTCCGTCCACAGCCGCACGCAGACCCCTGGCGCAGTGCGGCCGGCACGGCCGGCGCGCTGGTCGGCGCTGGCCACCGATATTTTTTCGACCAGCAGGGTGTTGATGCCGCGGTGCGGGTCGAAACGTGCGATGCGCGCAAGCCCGCCGTCGATGACCGCAGTCACCCCGTCGATGGTGAGCGAGGTCTCGGCGACGTTGGTGGAAACGATGATTTTTCTCGCCGCATGGCGGGCGACCGCGCGGTCCTGCGCCTCCGGCGGGAGCTCGCCGTGCAACGGAAAGCACACAAAGTCACGCAAGGCGCGCGCACCCTGGACCGCCTGCACCGTGCGGGTGATCTCATAGGAGCCCGGCATAAAGACCAAAAAATCCCCGAGGATGGTCCCCGCGACCCGTTCGCATTCACGGACGGCCACGTCCCAGACCGGCTCATGCTCGAAATTCACGGTTTTGGGCAGGTATTCGATCCGTACGGGAAAGGTGCGGCCCTGGGAGACGAGCACGGTGCACGGGGCGAGATAATCCCGCAGCGAGCCGGCATCGAGCGTGGCCGACATCACAATGAGCTTCAGATCCGGCCGGATGGTTTGCTGGATCTGCAGCGCACGGGCCAGCGTGATGTCGCCATAGAGGTGCCGTTCATGGAACTCGTCGAAAACAATGGCGCTCACCCCGCGCAGTGCGGCGTCGAACGACATCTGCCGGAGCAAGATGCCCTCGGTGACAAAGCGGATTTTGGTCCTGGCCGACACCCGTGATTCCAGCCGGATCTGATAGCCCACCTCCTCGCCCAGGTCGCAGCCGATCTCCTCCGCGACGCGGCGCGCCAGCATCCGGGCCGCCAGCCGGCGCGGC